>REAQ01000233.1 GCA_004294195.1 Sphingobacteriales bacterium
ATTTCAACACTCATCTCACCAAGGGCCAGCTTAAGTGCAAATTCTGGCACCTTCATGGTGATGGCGCGGCCATTGGTTACGTGTTGGGCCAATATATTGGTAAGCTCCCGATTGGTAGCGGGATTGGGTGCAACAGCATTATATACACCGGACATTTCTTTTTCATCGATGGCATGCATGTAGAGCCTGCAAAGGTCCTCAACATGGATCCAACTGATGACCTGGTTGCCACTGCCGAGGATGGTAGCCACTCCGGTACGCATCGGCTTTCTGAACTCTGCCAGTGCACCACCTTCATTGCTCATCACAATGCCCGTACGAAGGATCACCAGACGCTTCCCAAGCTCTGCAACACCGGAAATTGATTTCTCCCAGGCACTACAGGTCTCGCCGAGAAAATCATGGCTGTGCGGGTCCGTTTCTACAAAGGGCTTCCCATTGTCTGCTCCATACCAACCAATGGCGGAAGAACTAACCACGGCCCTTACTTTATTGGGATTCTCTTTTAAGGCTTTGACGATGAATTCGCTGGACCGCACACGGCTCTCCAGGATTTCGCGCTTGCGGCTTTCCGTCCATCGTTTATCTGCCACACCTGCACCCGCCAGATGAACGATATAATCCGCCTCGGCAAGTGCTGCCGGATCGATGTACTGCTTATCAATATCCCATTTGGAATAATACACCTTACCCGTGTCACGGAAGTACAATTCGCGGGCCTTATAATCATGCTTGGCAGCCGTTTCCAGTGGATTTCTGGATACAATGATGACGTTGAAGCCGTTGTCAGCCAACATCTTACTAAGTGCAGTTCCAATCATACCGGTACCTCCGGTGATCAATACGGTAGCCATTCGGCATGTAAATTACAAAAAAATCTGCTGTGTTAACGAGCAGCTTGTTTCACAGTTAGAAGGTGAAGGGAGAAGTGCGAAGTGCAACCTCCAACCTTTCACCTTCAACCTACAAAAAGAGCCCCGCGTGGATACGCAAGGCTCTATGGGGTTACAACTATGAACAAAATGTCTAGTTTCCCGGGTTGGGGATCTATAATGGTTAATCAGGCTTTTTTCCGTCTAAGAATGTGTTGATGGTACTGATCTGGCCCTGGTTGTTTTCGTCAGATTTGACGGTGTACTTGCTGTAGAATTTCTCAACTGAAGTGAGGGCAGTGTTGTGCATCTCTAAGTTACGGCGGACATAAGCCGGCACACTCTCAAATTCATTATTTGGATCGGCAGCATTTATATTGAACGACAAGTTGCGCAACTTGTGTAACCGTTCTGCTGCTTTTCGCTTTTGATCCTCTGCCTCGTCCTGCATCGCAGGTTCCTCGACAAAAGTAATGGAACCCAAAGTTGCATGAACAGGAGGTGTGCCAGGCTCATCCACCGCATTTGTATCTTTGATCACCAGCTGCATGTCGAAAATTGGCCCATCTTCGTCCACGTTCGCCGTAATCAGTTCTTCAACAGGCGTATCTTGTTTGGATGTTAAATCAATCTGGTCCTCGGCATAGATGTTGGATGGTTTGGCCAAAAGTCCACCTGACGTCCGGGTGGTGCTAGCTTCTTTAGTATCTTTTTTACTGTGATGATTTGTACCTGAATGGTACGATTGATTTTGATCTGTTTGCGTGTTAGAATTATTACCTGCAAAAGATCTTTTAGAGCTTCCTTTAAAAATATCTACCATTATCCCACATATTTTGCACAGGTTGTTCAACGGCTGGCATAGGCGGCTCAGAAATCAAAGTTGGGGCATCTCCTTCCTCCATGTTCAGCATATACACCTCAGGCATGGATTCAGCCTGAGGCATATGCTGCATAGGGGTTTCAGGGGTATTCAGGGTACTAGTGGTTTGCATGAGTTGTGGTGCCATAGGGTCCATTTCCTCAACAATTGGTTGTGGCACACTAAATAATTTTGTCTCTTCTCCATCCACGCCAAGCGTCATCACAATTTTCTCTTCCTGTGGCTTCTGCTTCTCCGGAATCATTGCTCCGTCAAACGGATTCTTCTTGTCGAATCCAGTGGCAATAAGTGTTATGCCAATGTTGTCCCCGAGGGTGCTGTCGTAACCCATACCAAGGATCACATCCGTATTCTCACCTGCATGTATCAATAAATAATTCTGAATGGTCTCCACTTCATCCATTGTAAACTCATTCTCGCCTTCCGCCGAATTAATATTAATGAGAATCCATCGCGCACCACGGATATCATTATCGTTCAGCAATGGTGAATTCAACGCCTGTTCAATTGCCCGCTGTGCCCTGTTCTCTCCATTAACAGTTGCGCTACCCAATATGGCCACGCCACCACTGCGCATCACCGTACACACATCCGCAAAGTCTACGTTGATCTGACCCGTAGAGTTGATCACATCGGTGATGCATTTTGCTGCTGTTGCCAGCACATTGTCTGCCTTGGCAAATGCTGAACGCATCGTAAGGTTTCCAAACTGATGACGCAACTTATCATTGCTGATCACCAGCAGAGTATCTACATAATTCTTAAGCTTATTGATACCTTCTTCCGCCTGTGCAATACGCTTTTTCCCTTCATAAGAGAAAGGAGTAGTTACGATGCCCACCGTAAGAATGCCGAGATCCTTGCAGATCTTCGCAACAATGGGTGCACCGCCTGTTCCGGTACCTCCACCCATCCCTGCAGTGATGAATACCATTTTGGTGTTCACTTCAAGAATCCTGCGGATCTCTTCCAGGCTTTCTTCCGTCGCCTGCCGGCCAATCTCAGGATTGGCACCAGCGCCCAAACCCTGAGTAAGGTGTGGACCGAGTTGTATTTTATTGGGAACCCTGCTTTGTGCAATGGCTTGAGCATCGGTATTGCAAATCACAAAGTTCACTCCTTCGATGTCCTGGCTATACATGTGGTTGACTGCATTGCTGCCGCCACCACCCACACCTATCACTTTAATGATAGATGATTGTTCCTTTGGCAAATCGAATTGAATCATGTTCGTACGTTTAAGTGTTATAGAACTAATATTAATAATGCGGAAATTTGACAGTGCGGTAATGTGGCAATTTCGGAAGCGCGGCCGTGCGTAGCCGGCCTGCGCCGTTGCCGCATTTCCGCATTACCACATTGTCACATTAACTTCGCGTCTTCTTCTTCTTTGAAAAGATCAATCAATCCGTCCTTAATAGAATCCATGAATCCCTTCAGGCTCTTCTTTCTTTTCTGCACTTTGATCACCACATCTTTTCCGTCTTGCACGGTCACTGTTTCCTCGATCTCCACTTCCTTCACTGCTGACGTTGTTCCGCGCAGGGTGTTTTGAGTATTCTCAAATACGTTGTATCCTTTCAGGATCAATCCGATACAGGTTGAATACATCGGCTTAGCCAGTTCATCGATATGCCCTGATGCCAGATGCTCATTAGGATAACCAATGCGTGCATTCAGTCCGGTCACATATTCCGTCAATTGGATAAGATGCTTCAATTGTGAACCACCACCCGTAAGCACCACTCCGCCGTTGAGCATCCTTCCGTCAAGACCCACCTGCTTCAAATGATAACTCACGAAATCAAGGATCTCGCTCATACGTGCCTGGATGATGTTGGCAAGATTCTTCACACTGATCTCTTTAGGTGGCATGCCACGGAGTCCAGGGATCGTGATGTAGGCATTACTCTTTGCTTCGTCTGCCAACGCAGAACCGAATTGCAGCTTCATCTGCTCCGCCTGTGTCTTCAATACGCCCAGTCCGGTCTTGATATCATTGGTAATGTTCTCACCACCAAATGGAATCACTGCGGTATGCTTCAGGATGCCTTCATAAAAAACAGCGAGATCTGTTGTTCCACCACCAATATCCACTATAGCAACACCTGCTTCCAGATCCTGCTCACTCATCACTGCAGCAGCTGACGCCAGAGGCTGCAACACTAGGTCACGCACTTTCAGTCCCGCTTTCTCCACGCTCCTGTTGATGTTGCGGATCGCATTCTTATCACCAGTGATGATATGGAAATTCGCACCCACCTTTACTCCGCTATAACCAATTGGATTTGGAATATTCTGGAAATTATCTACCGTGAATTCCTGAGGAATCACATCAATAATCTGATCGCCGGCAGGGATATAGGTTTTGTATTGATCGGCCAATAACTGATCGATCTCACTTTGTTTGATTTCATCATCTGTACTCTTGCGCACGATATCGCCACGGGTCTGTAAACTCTTAATGTGGTGACCGGCAATCCCTACATACACTTCGTTGATTTCGAGGTTGGGATTAGATGCGTAGCAATTCTCCAGTGCCGTCTGGATGGCTTTGATAGTTTGATCGATGTTTAACACCATACCATGCTGCACGCCATTGCTATTGGCGCGTCCAAAGCCAAGGATCTCAAGCTTGCCGAATTCATTCTTTCTACCGGCAATGGCGGCGATCTTGGTGGTACCGATGTCAAGACCTACAATAATGGGTTGTTCCTGGTTCATAGTTGTTCTTTTATTCTGGTTGTTGTAACTGTTTTGGTATGCATCGTGTCTTTCAATGCTTCTTCACGCTGGCTCTTGATCATCTGTTTCACCAGCTGCCTTGCCAGTGTGGTATCTGACCTGATCTCTTTAGCATCTTTCCTGGTCCCTACTACCTGTCCCCTAAATCCTACATGAACAGTACTATATTGGTTCCATCCGGTTTTGCTCATCACCTCATCATAGAAGGCATAGAGCTTCCTGAATTTTTTCGCAGCATCCTCGCCATCCCCAAAAAGAATGGTGTGCTCCCCTACTTTCGGAACCATCACAAACTGCTTCTGTGGATTGATATCTATCTGATCAATTTGTGCCATCCAGAAACTGTCTGCTGCCAGAAAAAGGCTGATATCTTTTATCTGGTTGAGCAGGATGCTGTCACTGCCCTTCCATTTCGTTCTCTCGGAAGGGAAGCCCGTAAAAACGGGCAACCTGGGTGTGAATTTTTCACTTAAGGGTAATCGGGTTAGTGTTGTATCGATGTAAAACGAATTGCCTTTTGCCGTAAACACCCTTGCGATGGGCTCTTTCTCTTCCACTTTTACGTGCAACACGCGGTTGTTATCAAAATATAATTCCGCATTGCTCACCCATGGATTAGACTCCAATGAATCTTCCATCTTGCTCAGGTCAAACTCCTTCATGGATTTACCCACCAGCTTTCCGCCAATAAAGTCCAGCACATTGCGTACGTCAGGTTTATCAACAAACATTGCATTAGCCCCCGCAATGATCGAAATGTTCACATCCTTGCATGGCTTGCTGCTCCTCGCTTCCATAGCTGCGATCAGCAGGGTGAGGGCACTCACCGACAAGCCGATCCAA
>REAQ01000234.1 GCA_004294195.1 Sphingobacteriales bacterium
CGGCGCAGGTGGTGCGATGCGTTCGTCCAAAGCACTGACCCGCCTTGTGACCTTTCAAGAGAGCATTGCCAATGAAACGGGCATTGCGTTTTGGAACACCTGGAAAGCCATGGGCGGCGAAGGCAGCATGGCGCGTTGGCTTAATTCAAAGCCGCAACTGTGCTCGGGTGACTTGACCCACCCCACACCCAAGGGCGCAGAGCTTATCGGCAATCTGTTTTTCACTTAGTTCGGGCATTTTTTCCCTGCCATCCATCAGGATGAAATCGTTGCCGGTTCCCTGATATTTATAAAAATGCAATTCCATGGGGTTTAGATTTTTGCAATGATCTCCAATGATCGCTGTATCAAACGCTCTACTGCTGCTTTTCCGTCTTTGGAAAAGGTCTTGTTGATCCTGTTGGCAACAATAACATTGAGGCTCAGGCAGTGATGCCCCATCAGTTTTCCAAGACCGTAAATGGCCGAGGTCTCCATTTCAAAATTAGAGATCCGATGGTTACCAAATCGGAAATCCTGGATCAGGTTGATCAGCTCCGGTTTGGCCAGCCCCATGCGCAATACCCGTCCTTGCGGAGCGTAGAAGCCCGGGCAAGTCACGGTGATTCCGGTATGGTAATCCGTAGGGAAATGCTTTAGCAGGTGGGCCGATGCCGCACTGATGTATGGATGAGAAAACGGGGACGACAATTGCGTATGGGTCACAAATGCCTGGATGATCTGTTTCTCTTCTTCGTTGGGTTCCGGACGGTAGAAATGGAGCAGGTTATCTAACCCGAGCCCATGGGTACCAGCCACCAATTCATCTACTTCGATACCCGCCTGCAGGGAACCTGAAGTGCCCAGACGAAAGATATGCAGACTCTGGTGTTTTTCTTTCACCTGCCTTTCTGAAAAGTCAATATTTACCAATGCATCGAGTTCATTCATCACAATGTCAATATTATCCGGCCCGATGCCGGTTGACAGTACGGTCATCCGTTTTGCCCCGATGTATCCGGTATGCCAAATGAATTCACGGTGCTGGCCCCTGACCTCAACATGGTCAAAATGTTTGCTGACTTCGGGCACCCTTCCAGGGTCACCTACGGTGATCACGGTTGGGGCCAATTCATCAGGCAGCATGTCTAGGTGATAAATGGCTCCGCGTGGGTTAATAATCAATTCTGATTCCTGGATGCGCACCATGTTTAAATAAATGTATTCGGCAAATTTAGCTGAAAATGCTACATTTGCGCCAACAATAAGGTTCCGTGGCCGAGTGGCTAGGCAGAGGTCTGCAAAACCTTCTACAGCGGTTCGAATCCGCTCGGAACCTCTTCTTTTAGTTTGCAGTACGCAAGTCGCAGGTCGCAAGTCGCGTAGTTTGCAGGAATCTTTTTCGCATGCGAACTACGCGACCTGACACCTGCGAACTTTTTTTTCTCTGTTGGTAATTAAGAAGCATGACGTTTATCGCAAAATACTCCAAGTGGCTTACCCTTGCAGCGGCTGTACTCCTTGTCCTGTCCTGTTTTATGGAATGGGCCTATTATCCTGATATTCAAAAATCTTTCACCGGCTGGTTCAGTGAAAAAAATGTATATGGTAAGCCGGGTAAATGGCTGACCGTGATGGCTGGTTTTGCGGTAATCGCTCAGTTCCTTCCTTATCTCTTCCTGAAACGGACCAACCTTTTCCTGATGGCGTTGAACACCGCCTACGCTTTCTTTACATTTGTAAAATATACGAGGAGTTACGGCATCACAAATCCTACCGCACAATGGGGGATCTATCTAATGCTCATCTCCGCCATCCTGTTACTGATTACTGCAATGTTTCCATCAGGTCAATTGAAGACCAAGGGATTAGTTACTAGTGTCTAGGGTTTAGCCTGTTACATCATTGCCGCACTGCCGCATTTCCAAATTGTCTCATTACTTCCAGCTGTCTTTCAAGGTAACCGTCCTGTTGAAAATGGGTTTGACTGGGGTTGAAAGCTTATTGTCTAAACAGAAATATCCTTTGCGGATAAACTGATAACGCTCATCAGGATTTGCATCGTTAAGCGCTGGCTCAAGGTAAGCGCCGGGAATGACCTGCAATGAGTTGGGATTGATTAGTTCAGTGAAGTTATCTTCTGCACCGGGGTTTTCATGACTGAACAAGCGATCATACAAACGCACTTCAGCCTGGATCGCGTGTGGCGCTGAAACCCAATGAATGGTGCCTTTGACGTTGATACCTGAAGTGTCACTACCACTCCTGCTTTCCGGAATATATGTACAGTACACCGTTGTTACGTTGCCATCGGCATCTTTATCGAAGCTTTCACATTTTACAATGTATGCACTCTTCAGTCTTACCGTTGCACCTGGTGCCAGCCTGAACCATTTCTTTGCAGGCAGTTCCATGAAATCTTCTTTCTCGATCCACAGCTCTTTTGTGAATGGGATCTTACGAATTCCACCGCCGTTTTCTGCTTCAGGGTTGTTCTCGCTTTCCATCTCTTCGGTCTGACCTTCAGGATAGTTGGTGATCACCAGTTTAATAGGATCAAGCACCGCCATTCTCCGGATGGCAGATTTATTCAGGTCTTCGCGAATACAAAATTCCAAGAGGCCAAACTCGATGACATTCTCCCGGCGTTGAACACCAATACGATCACAGAAATTACGCACAGAAGCCGGTGTGTACCCACGCCTGCGTAGTGCCGAAATGGTTGGCATACGGGGATCATCCCATCCGTCCACAAATCCTTCATTCACCAGGCGGAGTAATTTTCGTTTACTCATCACCGTATAGTTCAGGTTCAGCCTGGCAAACTCATACTGGTGAGAAGGAAATATATTTAACTGCTCGATATACCATTCGTACAAAGGCCGATGCACTTCAAACTCCAGCGTACAAATGGAATGCGTGATACCTTCAATAGAATCAGATTGACCGTGCGCGAAATCATACATCGGATAGATGCACCAGGCGTCACCCGTTCTGTGATGGTGCGCATGTTTGATCCGGTACATGATGGGATCGCGCATATGCATATTGGGTGATGCAAGATCAACTTTGGCCCGGAGTATTTTCTCTCCATCCTTGTATTTTCCCACCTTCATGTCTTCAAACAATTGCAGGTTTTCATCCACCGATCGGTCACGATAGATCGTAGGTTTGCCTGGTTCTGTGGGTGTTCCTTTACAAGCCGCAATTTCTTCTGCTGATGAGTCATCCACATAAGCCAAACCCTTCTTGATGAGCTCCACAGCAAACGCATACAACTGATCAAAGTAATCAGAGGCGTAAAAAACATTGTTCCATTCAAAGCCCAGCCACTTTACGTCTTCCTGGATAGAATCCACATACTCGGTATCCTCGGTCACCGGATTGGTATCGTCAAAACGCAGGTTGGTTTTTCCGCCGTAGGTTTTTGCCAGTCCGAAATTCAGGCAGATGCTCTTGGCATGTCCGATGTGCAAATAGCCATTGGGTTCAGGCGGAAAGCGGGTATGGATACTTTTATATTTTCCGTTCTTCAGGTCCTCTTCTACGATCTCTTCGAGAAAATTCAATGATTTTTCTTCACTCATCTTTTTCAGTTGGAGGGCAAATTTACGAAATCACACGCAGGCTTTTTCGGATTATCTCAACGGATTCCAACACCTGATCCTCATTGATCACCAGCGGTGGTGCAAAACGGATCTTATCGCCATGTGTAGGCTTGGCCAGCAGGCCATTTTCCTTGAGTTCAAGGCAAAGCTTCCATGCCGCTTCTTTATCCGGATGACTGATCTCCATCGCATTCAATAA
>REAQ01000293.1 GCA_004294195.1 Sphingobacteriales bacterium
GTTGACGAACGGAAGGCACGCATTGCGAAAGCACAGCGTCTCATGGAGAGAAATAAAATCGATGCCATCTTCCTTGAAGGAACAGCATCCTGTTTTTATTTCACCGGCATGCGTTGGGGACAGAGCGAGCGCACATTTGGGGTAGTCATTCCCGTTAGTGGAAGCATTGCGTACGTGTGTCCTAAGTTTGAAGAGGATCGCGCGAGGGAATTGATCATCAAAGATTTTGGGGATGAGGTCCGCTGCTGGGAAGAGGATGAGAGCCCCTATGAACTCATTGCGGGTATCGTGAAAGA
The DNA here is from genome assembly GCA_004294195.1 of Sphingobacteriales bacterium. Taxonomy (GTDB): domain Bacteria; phylum Bacteroidota; class Bacteroidia; order Chitinophagales; family Chitinophagaceae; genus Pollutibacter. The sequence goes on from REAQ01000293.1 coordinate 297, forward strand.
CAGAGGGGTGCGATTCAGGAGGATAGGGATAGAAGAAAGGGTCAGATTCTTTATTGCCAATGGCATTAAAAAGGCGGCGTCTGGGTTTGATATCGTGGATGCTACGCTGGTTACTGCAGAATGCAGGATGTATAAAAGCAAGGCTGAAATTGCGCTGATGCAACACTCCAGCGATGTGACCATCGAAGCTTATAAAGCGGCATTCGCTACCATCAAGCCGGGTATGCCGCAGGGTGAGCTGTCTGCTAACATTTCCGCCGCTTTCCGCAAACTCGGGTACAGTGGTGGAGCCATGGTACTCGTCGGTAAATACACTGCGATGCCACACGGCAGTATCGTTCCGCAAACGATTCAGGAAGGCGATATCGTACTGGTAGACGGCGGTACAAGTGTGGAGGGCTATGCGTCTGATATCTCCCGCACCATTGTTACAGGTAAACCCACGGCCAGGCAATCTGAGATCTGGAACCTGGAACTCGCTGCGCAGAATGCCGCATTTAATGTAGCTAAAGCAGGCGCAACCTGCGAGAAAGTGGATGCCGCCGCCAGGGCAGTGATTGAAAATGCAGGCTTCGGAAAGAATTATAAATTACCCGGACTGCCGCACCGTACCGGACACGGCATTGGGCTTGAAGGACATGAGTGGACCAACTTTGTGAAAGGCAACAAAACCATCATTCAGCCCGGAATGTGTTTCTCTGACGAGCCTACCATTGCTATTCCTGGGGAATTTGGAATAAGGCTTGAAGACTGTCTTTACATTGATACTGATGGTAAGCCGAAGTTTTTTTCTAAGCAGAGTACAAGTATTGAGGTTCCATTCTAAGAACCAGCAATTGACAATTAGCAATTGACAATTAACAATTGGCACTGGTATTTAGAATCTAGTTTCTAACAACCAGTGCCAATTGCTAATTGCCAATTGTCAATTGCTAATTGTTAAATCAGTTTTCTTTCTTCTTAAAAAGACGGTCAAAGAATTTTTTTTTCTTCTTCGTAGTGTCAACTGCTTCGGGCTTCTTTTCTACTTTCAGGTCGCTTTCCTTTTTCTTCTTGTCGCCATCTTCTTCAACTTTCTTCGACTCCGTATTCACTTTTTCCGATCCATCGCTGATGGGCACATCAATGAATGCATCGGAGCTTCCCGAGCCCACATTTTCCCCTTCTGCCGGCGGTGGTGCTTCACCTCCCGTCAACGCCTGGTAATCATAGATGGCTTCATTCCGGATTGATTCCGGCACCACAAATTTCGCATTGGGATCAATGTTGAGTGTTTTGTCTTTATACAGTTCCTGGAAGAAATAGGCATACGCCGGCATAGCCATCTGCGCACCACCGGTTGTATTTAACAATCGTAGAAAAGGATCATCGGCACCAACCCAGACACCCGCGAGAATCTGCGGAGTGAATCCAATGAACCAGCCATCGGCATTATCATTTGTGGTTCCTGTTTTACCAGCCATTTCAGAAGAGATTCCATACGCACCACGGATGGCTCGTCCCGTTCCAAAATCAACAACGCCCTGCATCATCTTTGTCATCACATACGCATCGGATTCGCTGATCACTTCTTCTCCCCTGGTAGTGAAGCTGGCCAGCACGTTGCCATTCCGATCCTCAATCCGTGAGATGAAATAGGGCTTTACATTAAAACCTCTGCCCGGAAACATCGTATACGCCCTCACCATTTCCATCAAAGAAATATCTGCAGAACCCAATGCAATAGAAGGCACTTTCGGAATATTGGATTCAATACCACATTGCTTTGCAAAATCAACCGTGCGCTGTACACCGAGTTGATTGATCAAAAACACAGCACCAGGGTTTTTGGAGTAGGCCAAACATATCGCCATCGGACCACCACTGCCCGTGATCACTTTGTTGCCCATATTGATGGGACCGGAAGGGAAGGGGGTCTCTGGTGTGTAGCCATTGGTGACGCCAAGGGTGTATAACAAGGGTTTAAATGTTGAACCCACCTGACGCTTGGTTTCGATATTGACGTGGTCAAACTTAAAGGTTTTGAAATCGATTCCGCCCACCCATGCCTTCACTTCACCATTATATGGATCCACCACCAAAAAGCCTGTCTGCAACATTTGCTTGTGGTACTTAATGGAATCCAGCGGACTCATCACCGTATCTTTTTCCCTGCGCTGGTTCCAGGCAAAAACCCTCATCGGTACTTTTACATTGAACGAAGCGCGGATCTCTTTTTCCGGGATCTCATCTTCCTTCATGTTCTTCCAACGGTCGCTCTGCTTAATTGCATTTTCCAACACGCGCTCGCCATCCTTGCTTTTCCAGACGGATCCTGTCTTGATGTTCGACTGCTGGTTGAATACAGCCTGCAATTTTTGCATGTGACGAAACACCGCTACTTCTGCATATTCCTGCATTCTAGGATTAATAGTAGTGTAGATCTTCAATCCGTCTTTATAAATATTATAGGGCTCTCCTGTTTTTGGATTTTTATTCTCCTTGCACCATTGTTTTATCTCATCACGAAGCACATCCCTGAAATAAGGCGCTATACCGGCGTTCTCATCCATCTTTTTATATTTCAGATCGATGGGTTGTGCTTTAAGTTTATTGGCTTCTGCTGAGCTAAGGAAATTGTTTTTTACCATCTGATCCAGCACGGTATTTCTGCGGTTCAGCGCGGCCTTTGGATTACGCCTGGGATTGTAAATGGAATTGCCTTTCAAAAGGCCTACCAAAACAGCGGCTTCTTCAACAGATAAACGATCCGGCTCTTTTTGAAAATAAGTTCTTGAAGCATTACGAATACCGTAGATCTCATCACCATAGCTGACCATATTCAGGTATAGTGCTGCAATTTCTTCCTTTGTAAAGTTTTTTTCCAATTTGATGGCTACGATCCATTCTTTGAATTTTTCAATCACCCGCATGAAAAAATTTCTGCTGCCCTGCCCAAACAAAAGGTTTTTTGCCAATTGCTGGGTAATGGTACTCGCTCCGCCCTCGCTGCCTAGATAAACAACAGCCCTTGCAACACTTCTCATGTCAATGCCAGAGTGCTGGTAGAATCGTTCATCTTCTGTTGCAATCAATGCATTGATGACGTTGGGCGAGATATCGCCATATTTCACATTCGTCCTGTCCTTCGTGTAGTATTTGCCCATCAGGGTGCCATCGGACCCATAGATCTCTGAAGACGACAACATCGATGGATTCTCCAATTCCGCGAGGGAAGGCAGTTTGCCAAACAATCCCAGATTCAGCAAAATGAGAAACAGGATCAAGGCGCCCCAGCCGATCAATAAACTCTTCCAGAAAATTCTTACTGCTTTGGACATAACAGGTTAAGTTAGGTCTATGTTGGTTATTTAACGGACAATTGTTTGTTCAAAAGGTCAAGATATTCGGCGATATCCTTGCGGGTTTTAAGCAATTCAAAGTTCGTCTGGCTGATCAGGAAAAAGCTGTACTTGTCTTTGGGCAACCAGGGGAATATTTCCGGCATCCGGCAATCCGGAAAAACTGGAAACGATGATCATTTTCCGATCGGTATCCAGCACCTCATTGGCCACCTGCAGGTTGTTGCCAGCATATTTTTCGCGGTTATACCTGTTCAGTGCATTCCGGGCCTCATTCACATACACCACATCCACCTTGTTTAGCAATAATACTGCCACATGTTGGTCAGAAGGGTTAAAAATATACCCTTTGGCAGCGGTTTCCATTTTGGGTGCCAGCAGCTTGCTAGTATCGGCCTTGGCCTGTACGGGCTTGTTCGTTGATTTGACTTCCGGTGCCTTGGTGACTTCCTTGGTGACGGTCTCTTTCGGCTTAGGCGGTGCCAAAGCCAATGGTGCCGTCTGCGGCAGTTTCGCGGGTTCATCCACTACCGTAACTTTTTCTTCATCGGCCCTCGTCACTTCCAGTTGCGTGAGGTAGCTTTCAATTTCTGACCTGCGCTTCAATACATTAATCATCGTACTGGCCTTTTCTGCCATCGGCGAGGAAGGGTAGAGCGATGCCAGCTTCTGCAAAGTACTGATGGCCGTACTGTCTTGTTTCTGCTTGATGTAGTAAACGGATTCTATATACAACAGCTGCGGCGTCCAATAACTCTCGCCAAATGTGCTGTCTGCTTTTTTCTTTTCGCGAAGGGCGTTTTCAAAATCGCCTTCAATAAATTTATTGTACACCTCATCATACTTCGCTGTGGCGAGGGTATTGAGCAGTTTATTCTCCTTGTCTACCTGTTTGGGATCATTCAACATGCGCAGATACATACTTTGTGAAAAATTCCTGGTCATGTAATCTTTGTAGAATTTTTCACGATCTGTATTGCCGGTTTTGCGAAGGCAGAAGATCAATTGGAACAGCGCCTCTTCCACATAGGGTGATTGCTGGAAGCGGTTCAGGAATTCTTCATTGTTCTGGATCAGCCCGGGGCAGTCGCCTATTTTTTCCTGGAGGATCTTACCCAGTTCCGCGTAGGCATACATGATGGAATCATTGGAGAGCTTGATCGACGCAGGTGTCATCGGCACATTGGCCATCAGTCCGTCAGCAGTAAGTTCTGCGGGCATCGTTTTGTTGTTGACACCAACCGGTATGATGGTGGGATCTTCTTGCTCCGGCACGGCTCCAACGGCCACTGCCGCCACGGCCTTGATCCTTCTCCAGTTATCGATGTTGGGTCTGTTCCCGAAGGTCTGTTTGAACTGACGGAAGCCCTGCGCCTTCATACCATTGTTATAGAAATACCAGTCGTTTTTTCCGCCGCCCGCATTCCCCTGCGCATTGGTGGCAAACAGGTCTACCGGAATCTCATTCTTTAATACTGAACTGGTACCCGCAGGTGCCTGGCTTGCGGCAAGCGCCTCTTCTTCTTTCAGTCCCTGCGCCTTCCTGAGTTTGCGCACAAGTCCTTTGATGTAACTGTCTCTTTCCACTTCCGGCATTGCTGCAATGCGTTGCAGACTGTCTTCCACACGGATCAATTCATAATGCACCATCATACCGTCCAGCAAGCTCTTCCGTGCAGGCACGTAGGGCCTGTCCAACACCTGTGGATCACTTAGGTTCAAGCTATCGTAAGAGGCTGCGGCAATTTTGTACTTACCTGTTTCATAAGCCAGATCCCCGATTTCCAGCAACACTTTTGTACGGAATTCCGGATTCAACGCCGCGTGCTTTCCGCTCTCCTGGAAATAGTAGATCGCTTTATCATACTGCTTTCTGATGAGTTCCATTTGTCCGGCACCGTAGAAAATGATGTGCTGGTACTCTTCGTATTTATCCCGTTTGCTCAGCTTTAGCAGTTCAGCAACGGCCTGGTCAATGCGTTTGTTTTCATCTTCACCTGTTGCAAGCCTGATTCTGTAGATCCGCGCATAGGCTTCCAGGATAGGGTCAGTGGTATGAACGATGGCTTTATCATACCAGTCATCGGCTTGTCCCGGCTCGCCGGTGTTCTCGTGCATCTGCGCCAACAGAAACTCCCATCGGGCTTTTTCTTGCGGCGTTGCGGCATTATCCAGGGCCTGCTCAAGGTAGTGCGAAGCGCTGTCGTAGTTTTCCTGGTTATAGTACATCAACGCCTGGAGCTCATTCAGGTCCGCTTTGAGGCGGGAAGGGAAATTGGCGTCCTGCCGGAGAGTGACTACCAGGCCGGCTGCCTCATTGTATCGCTCCTGTTGGATCAGGGTGCGGAGCAACCAGAGAATGGCCTCATTACGCGCCGGAATATGCCCGATGGTGCTGTTCACCACATTCTTTTTCTCCTTGGTGGAGATGGTATATACGTTACCCGTTTCATTGATATTGGAACCGATGACTTTATTATATCCGATCTCATCCTTGGTCCTGGGCTGGAACGCGAAGTTGATATACTGAAAGGCGATGGCCGCGGAGTCAAATTCCTTTCGCAGGAAATAGGCCTTGCCCATCATCAGATAACAATCGTCTACCCAGTCGCTCCGCAGATCATGCAACAGAATAGCGTCATTACAGCGCATGATAATGGAATCCAGCTCTTGTTTTTGAGACGATGTAGCGTCCAGTTCATAGTTATAAAAGGGTAGGAGGAGGCTGTAATTGTCCCGATGCTGGCTTTTGGCATTGGACATGATATCGTTGAGCTTCCTTTCGGAATTGAAATAGAAATTGTAGCGGGTATTCAGGTTTTGGTTGGCGCGCTTGACGGGGTTGAACTTTCCCTGGTCAGACACATTGCTCACTGCGCCGAGGAACTGAATCGTTATGGCCGCATCCACGCCGTTAGCCTCTGCGGTGGAGCGAAGGGCGGCTGTATCTTTCAGCATTTCGTTGGTAAAAATATCTGTAGATGGGATCACCTTAAAGCCGCGTGCTTTGAGTTCCGTCACCAATGAATTTTCTGCGCGTTTGCGATAGGTGTTGTCTGCCAACAGGGCCATCACCATGATCTTACCATATTTTTTCTTTTCATAGCCGGGCGCTACATAGCTCTTGGAGCCAGTGGCCGAGGTAGATACTTCATGGGGGGCGCTACAAGCCGCGATCACTACTAAAAAGGTTGCCAGGGTGGCCAATCTCCATCTCATCGAATTGTTTTGCCAAATATAAACATAATAGCGCGGCGCTTGTTAAATTTGTACTGCTTGTCAACTATGAAAAAGTTATACATAATCCCGGTATTGTTTTGCCTGGGTGTGTCCCTGCTAAGTCATGCCCCGGTAAAATCAAGGCCAGCATCCAAGAAGCTGGCCGAAGAAAATTTGGTAGGTTACCACGAAAATGGTGTTACCCAACTCAACGCTAACATTAAAAAAAATAAGCTTTACGGAACCTGGAACAGCTGGTACAAGTCTGGCGCTCCTTGCGATTCGGGCAAGTTTGTAGGCAATGTTCCGGATGGAGAATGGAAGAGCTGGTATCCCAATGGGAAAACCAGGGTGATCTGGCATTTCAGTTCCCGAAAGCTGAGTGCAGTGAAGGATGAGATCCTTAAGCAGCCCAAGACGAGAGTGTATGCCATTTCCCAGAAACCCGTTTCCGAAGCTATTCAGTTTTATAGGGTGAGTTATTGGTATGGCGATGAAAATGTTGCCCATAAAGGCGTCCATTTCCGGTCAGACATGGTGCATGCGCCGGCGCTGTCTCGTGATGAATTGATGGATCGGGTAGCGGACAATACGGTTCATGCTACCAATGTGTATCGCCCGCCTTTTCAGGAAGCGCTCCT
>REAQ01000294.1 GCA_004294195.1 Sphingobacteriales bacterium
GTCATCATGGGAAATAAGTAGCCGATGCAAAAGTCCAGCGGATTTTAAAAACACTATTGCATCAATGTATTCCTCGATGGTTTTCTCGTTAACGCCATCCAGGCTGATCCAAACACCTTTTTCCGCCAACTGCTTTCTTTGTACATTATTTGCATTTTGCGCGTGAATCCAAATCAGCTTTTCCGGATTGTAGTTTTCTTTGACCACCAGCTTGTACTCAGACCAGGCTGCTTCAAAGTCTCCCGTATGAACGCCAATTGCCATTCCCGTCTCCCTGCTCGTTATGATAGCGGCAAGTAAAAGTTTCTCTTCAATGCTGTCAATTGGGCCATCACCTACGCCAATTTTAATGAAGCCTGGCCTGATACCTGTTCCGTTGATACCATTCTTAAAATCATTTATCCAGCGTTTGGCTAGTAATGTATAGTCTTCTGTATACGCGAAAGACGGAAGATATTTTTTGTCAACAGCGGCATACAATCCGGTGTTGGTCACGATATGAATTCCTGAACGCTTAGAAAGTTCCTTCAGTAGCGTGACATTCTTTCCAATAGAAGAAGGAGTGCATTCAAACAAAACATTTACCCCGGATTGCTTCAACTCAAGAAGATGGGGGAGAATGGTTTGAATTGCCTTGCGGTTATCCCTGGGGATTTTTACTGAATCCGCACCAATAAAATTGGTAACGATGTGTTCATGGCTAAGTACTCCTGTTACTTCCTGAAGGCGTATTCTCCCACTTACCGCTTGTACATATTTTTCCTGCGCAGGTACTGATGAGATCAGCAATTGGAAGAAAAAAACGATAACGATGGTTTTCATCTAATTTCATTGCCACATTTGCAAATTCCCAAATTAACTTATTGGCATAAAAAAAGGCGCTTCGGCGCCTTTTTTTATGCTTTGTATCCCCATCCTTTCATGATGGCGATGTTCTCTTTCATACATTCCAATGGCGTTTTGCCCTGGTAGGATTCCTGTTCAATGATGAACTGGTTGGGTCCGCCGGCCTTTGCAGCAATGGCGAGGACGTCCTTTACCGGAACAATACCTTTGCCTAGGATGGTGCTCTCGTACTTCTCGTGACCGGTGCCACCAGCTGAAGCAATCTCATCCTTGATATGCCATGATTCAAACCTGCCGGGATATTTGGTGACAATGTCGATGGCCTTTGCACCACCGTTATACATATTGCCGATATCCAATTGCTGCATCACCAGCTTGGGATCGGTTTCGCCAAGCATGATATCATACACCGTGCGATCTCCCAGTTTCTGGCTGAATTCGAAATCATGGTTATGGTAGCCGAACTTCATGCCTGATTTCTGACAAAGCTCGCCGTTCTTATTGAATACCTCCATAAAACCTTTCAGGGTATCCGCATCTTTGCGCTTTCCTTCTTCCAACCAAGGGCTGATGACAAACTGCTGGCCACAGGTGGCAGCATCTTCAACCGTATACTTCCATGCATCGGTAAAATCTTTCTTCGTTGCATCCCAATGCTGCGAATTGAAAACCGTATGTCCGCTTGGCATTTTCATGCCCAGGTCATCCAGAATCTTCTTGAATTCTTTGGCTCCATAGCCATAAAACTTGCGATTATTGTAGTTAGCATGCTCAACATAACGGTAACCCATACCCGAAAGTTGCTTTAAGGTGCCCAAAGGGTCTTTTGTCATATCCTCTCTGATGGAGTATAGCTGAAGACCAACCAGTTTTTGGGGATAGCTTGGTCCGGCTTTCAGGAAGTCCGGAAGGGCGAGGGTGCCTGCTACTGCCAGGGCGCTCGTTTTAAGGAATTGTCGTCTGATCATTGCAATCGCATTTTTTTCAAGTTAAGGATTTTGGATTAAATTAAGATATGCGACAGCTACTCCTTACAGCAATAGTTCTGGCTGCCCTGGCAGCAACGCCTTCCACCTTCCACCTTCCACCTCCCACCTTTACACAGGGTGCCTGGCAGGCCGCCAAGGATGATACGGTGATTACCATGATCATAGCGGACGATTACCTCGCTTCAGCGCGTTACGACCTGAAAAACAAGAAGTTCTATGGAACCCATGGTGGCCGTATCACTTCTCATAATGCCGGAGTCCAAGGTATTGCTGAGTTTGACTCCGAGCATAAGGAAACCGTTGGCAAACCCTTCACTATGGCCATGACCATCAAGGGCGATGTGATGAAGTGCACATTCAACGGTATTGCCTTGGATTTCAAACGACTGGATGACGGCAACAAGCACCTGACGGGCAACTGGCGCATTACCCAACGTGCAGGAGCCGATGGTAAGCTGGCGGCTATTCATACAAGCGGACCTCGGAAGACCATTAAAATCCTTTCCTCCACCCGCTTTCAATGGGCGGCGATCAATACAGAAACCGGTGAATTTTTAGGTACGGGTGGCGGGAACTATAGTTTTGTCAATGGCAAGTACACTGAGAATATTGAGTTCTTCTCCCGCGACAGCTCACGCGTGGGGATGTCTTTAACCTTCGATGGGAAACTGGAATGGAAGGATTGGTATCACTCTGGGAAGAGCTCAAGGGGAGACGCTATAAATGAGGTTTGGAGCAGATTCTAAAGCAAGGGAGAAGATAAAGGGAGAAGTGCGAAGTTAGTGCGGAACCTCGCACCAAACTTCGCACTTCTCCCTTTAACTTTTCCCTTTATTTCAGCGCGATCGCCAACTCATCCAACTGCTTCTGATCAATAGAAGCCGGAGCGTCCAGCATCACATCGCGGCCGCTATTGTTTTTCGGAAAGGCGATGAAATCACGAATGCTTTCGCTGCCGCCGAGGATGGCACAAAGTCGATCAAAGCCAAAAGCGATACCACCATGCGGTGGTGCACCATATTCAAAGGCGCCAAGCAAGAAGCCAAATTTATGCAGTGCCTCTTCCTTGGTCATGCCCAGGGCATCAAACATTTTTTCTTGCAGCTCGCGCTGGAAGATCCTAATCGATCCACCACCAATTTCATTACCATTTAACACCATATCATAGGCGTTGGCTTTAATCTGCGCATATGGATGCTTCAGGTAGTCGGCAGCGTTAGGAATGGATGGATCATTGTTGATCATCACACTGATATGATCCGGCTTGGGCGATGTGAACGGATGATGCCTGGCAACCCATCGATTCTCTTCTTCTGCATATTCAAACAGCGGGAAGTCGAGCACCCACAGTAGCTTAAACTCTTCTTTCTTGCGCAGTCCCAGCCTTTCGCCCATCTCCAAACGCAGCTCACTGGTTGCTTTACGCGTGCGTTCTTCCAATCCGGCCAGCACAAAAACCATATCGCCTTTCTGCGCGCCTGCTGCTTCAACAATGGCGCGGAGTTGATCCTCACTAAAGAATTTATCAACGCTACTCTTCACGCTGCCATCGGCATTGTATCGAATATAAACCAGGCCTTTCATGCCGATCTGCGGCCGCTTCACCCACTCCGTCAATTCATCCACTTGCTTGCGTGTGTATTCTGCAACGCCGGGAACCGCAATGGCCAACACGGTTTCTGCATCGTTGAAAACAGGGAAGTCTACACCGTTCAGTAACTCACCCGTGGCGGTGATCTTACCGTCAAGGGTAAACGCAGATTTGATGTTCAGGATCTTCATCCCGAATCGGATATCGGGTTTATCATTTCCAAACTGCCACATCGCCTGCTCCCAGCTCATCCGCTCAACTGCTTCGGTATAGTCGATGCCTTTCACCGCTTTGAAGATGTGCTTGATCATCCCTTCAAACATATTCAGGATATCTTCCTGCTGCA
>REAQ01000295.1 GCA_004294195.1 Sphingobacteriales bacterium
CTGCTAATTTACAGTTGCATGATACTTTAAAATTAATTCTTTGTCGATGCGGGGGTACTTGCCATACAAACCATCAATAAAACCCAATGAACAGAGCTGAACTAAATTGTGATATCCTTCAGCATCTTTCGCTAAAAGTAATTGATGAAATCGCTGATCTTTATCGTCCTTGGTGAATTGCCTTTTATGCCTATCCTCCACCACGTAAAATTCGCAACCCACAATCGGTTTTACTTTCAGCGGACTTTTTTTATCCTCAGGATCAACCCTATGCTTGTAGGCTTCAGACACAAACTTGAACACACCAAACATGTTGCCATGGTCAGATATCGCCAGGGCAGGCATATTGTCCGCCATCGCTTTTTTATATAAGGCTTCTATATTAGCCGCTCCGTCGAGCAACGAATATTGGGTATGGACGTGAAGGTGTGAGAACCGCTGCATTGGTTTCTGGTATGAAGATTGTGCTGAGCCTACAAAGGTCGGGAAAAAGCACTGGCTGATTAAGCCGTTTTTTCCACTTACATTTGCACATTCCGGTAGATCATGAAAAAACCCCATGCGTTCATATGGCTCATCATGATACTTCTGGCGGGATGCGAGGTATTTAAGCCTGTGCAGTCGCCGGCCCGTAGCAGCTCGTCCTCTTCAAAGCAAAACACACCTTTTTTAGAAGATATTGTAGTTGCCTCCAACCCGGATAGTAAGCCTGCACCACAGAAAGAAGATCTTCCACCTATTAAAGATGACTATCGATCTGCCATCCAATTCAATACGGGTATGTCTGTGGGCGATGCCACGATGGAACAGTTTCGATATTCCATCCTGCTCAATACCGAGGTGGAATACCTTTCAAACAAAGAACTCTATCGATTGATCCACGCGTGGTGGGGAACGCCGTATAAGATCGGCGGCATGACGCAACGGGGGGTTGATTGTTCCGCATTTGTACAGACAGTGATGGCGGGATCCTACGAACTCGCATTACCAAGAACAGCAAAAGAACAGAAACAAGTAGCTGCAACCGTGGAACGATCTGACCTTCGTGAAGGAGACCTGGTGTTTTTCAATACCCGTGGCGGGGTATCCCATGTTGGCATATATCTTCACAATAATAAGTTTGTACATGCGTCCACTTCCGGCGGGGTAACCATTAGCGATCTTGATGAAGCCTATTGGGCCAAACGTTATTTTGGAGCCGGCCGGGTTACCCAATAATATGTATCGATATCTCCTTTTTGTTTTGTTCCTCAGCGCTGGTTGTAGAGATCATCAGGTCTCCGACAAACAGGTTTTCCATTACAACCAGCCAGAGGGGTTGACAACCCTGGATCCCGCTTTTGCCAAGAGCCAGCCGGTGATGTGGATCACACACCAACTGTACAATACCCTCGTGGAGATACAGGCTGACCTTCGTATCCATCCGTCTCTGGCCAAAACCTGGGAGATATCTTCAGATGGATTAACCTATCGTTTTTTTCTGCGTGATTCCGTGTTTTTTCACGATAGTCCGGTGTTTCCCGAAGGAAAGGGTCGCAAACTCATTGCGGAGGATGTGGTCTACAGTCTCGGCCGGATCCTTGATCCAGCTGTGGCCAGCCCCGGCGCATGGATTTTCCGGGGAAGGGTAGATAGTATCACGCCATTCAGGGCCGTTGACAGCCTTACCGTGGAGATAAAAATGCAGAAACCCTTTCCTCCGATCCTGGGCATTCTGAGCATGCAGTACTGTTCCATCGTTGCAAAAGAGGCTGTTCTACGTTATGGAAAGGATTTCAGGCGCAACCCAGTTGGCACAGGCCCATTTGTCATGAAGAGCTGGGAAGAAGGCCAGAACCTTATCCTTCATCGTTTTGAACGATATTTTGAATCCGACAGCACCGGTCATCGCCTTCCTTATCTTGACGCGGTCAAATTGAGCTTTCTGGATAACAAGGCCACAGAGTTCATGGAGTTCCGGCAGGGCAGACTTGATTTCGTAAACGACATAGAGGCGAGTTTCAAGGACGAGATCCTTTCCAAAACTGGCAACCTGAAGCCGGAGTGGGAGAGCAGGATTCAAATGTTCAAAACGCCTTATCTCAATACAGAATATCTGGGCATTCTATATGATACCGTCAATAGTTTAGTTGCCGCTTCGCCCGTGCGTTGGAAGAAAGTCCGGCAGGCCATGAACCATGCCATTGACCGGCGCAAGATGATGATGTACCTGCGAAACTCCATCGGCACCCCAGCAGAATCGGGCTTCGTTCCGGCAGGCCTTCCATCTTTCAGTATGGAAAAAGTGAAAGGATATCGATATGATCCTGTTAAGGCGAGACAGCTTCTTAAAGAAGCAGGATACACCGCGGATGCGGAAGTCATTACCCTTAAGACCATTCCGATCTATGCAGAACTCGGCGCATACGTGGCGAAACAATTGGAAGATGTAGGGATGAAAGTAAAGGTTGAAACCGTGCAGCGGGCAACGCTTCTGGAGGAGATCGCTAAATCTAAAGCCATTTTCTTCCGTGGCTCATGGATCGCCGATTATCCGGATGCAGAAAATTATTTGTCGGTGTTTTATAGCAAGAATCCAGCGCCACCCAATTATACCCGATTTAAAAATGCAAAGTTTGATGCTTTGTATGACAAGGCACTAACGGAGACCAATGATTCCATCCGATATGGGATTTACCAGCAGATGGATCAGATCGTAATGGATGAAGCGCCTGTCATTCCATTGTGGTATGACATGGCTATTCATCTCGTAAGGCCCGGAATTACTGGCTTTCAGCCGAATCCTTTGAATCTTCTTGAGTTGCGTAGAACTAAAATAGCTATTAGCTACTAGCTATTAGCTACTGTTTCTTCAATTTGGATGCGAATACTTTTTGGAATTTCTCCATCTTCGGCCTGATCACAAAATAACAATAAGGCTGGGAGCCGTTCAATTTGTAGTAATTCTGGTGATAGTTTTCTGCCACATAGAAATTCTTATATGGCTCGATGGCGGTAACAATGGGATTATCAAAGGCGCCGCTTTTTCCGAGCTTCTCTTTATAGAATTCTGCCTTCTTCTTTTGTTCTTCGTTCATATAGAAAACCACACTCCTGTATTGAGGGCCCACATCGTTTCCCTGGCGGTTCAAGGTAGTAGGATCATGGGTTTGCCAAAAGACTTCCAATAAATCCTCAAAACTGATTTTTGAAGGATCGTATACTACTTTGATGGCTTCTGCATGTCCGGTCTTTTTTTCACAGACCTCTTCGTAAGAAGGGTTTTCTACATGGCCACCACTGTATCCGCTTTGGACACTGGAGACGCCTTCAAGTTGCTGAAAAATTGCTTCCGTACACCAGAAGCAGCCGTTGCCAAATATTGCTGTTTCGTTGTTCATCTGTTTGGAGGATGCCTGAAGATGTTCAGCTACGGGTACCGTAGTGTGTGACTGTTCCCGCCGGGTACAGGCGAAGGTGGTCATCAGGAGTAAAAATGCCGGGTAGAGTTTTTTCATTGTAATTTATCAGTACAAAGGTCCTTAATGCCAACGGATTAATCTCGTGTTTTATGTTAATCCGTACGGTTGCAATGTAAGAATTATGTTCACTTTAACAATGGTTTGTGGAAGGTGCAAGCGCCCCACCGCAATTATGTATCTTTGCAGCCTTAAAAATTAGTGTTCACGTGAAACTCTTCCCACAATCTGCTGATTTTCAACTGGAGTTTGACAAGATCAGGGAGATTGTACATCAATATTGCAAAACGGAAATGGGGCGCAGCCGCGCTGTAATACCTCCTGCTGCTGAATGGCGGGCAGTACTTCCCCAACGAAGAGGCCATCAATCTTCATCGTGAACTGAAACTTTTGGGCATCCAGGGAGCCGTACTAACCGGGGAAGATTTCATGCAGATCAGGAGACTCGCAGAACACACTCAACAATTGTTCCGTTGGTTTGATGCAGACCGGACTGAGCACTACCCCGCACTACATCAAGTGATCGGTACAACACACTATGAAAAGTCTATTATTACTGGCATTGATGAAGTATTGGACGAGGGTGGGCAAGTCAGGGATAATGCATCAGAGGACCTGGCAAGGATAAGAATGAGTTTGTTCAGGCGCAGGTCTGAATTGAGACGTATGTTCGATAAGATCATCCAGAAA
>REAQ01000113.1 GCA_004294195.1 Sphingobacteriales bacterium
GGAAGATTTACAAAGAAAAGGCCTTGTGATTCTGCATCATTATAGGGTATGCCATTGATGGTCATATTGATCCTGGTGGCATCAGATCCCCGGATCCGTATCCCCGTGTAGCCGATACCGTTACCTGCATCTGCATTGACCACAACCGACGGTGTTTGGTTTAAAAGAAACGGCAGATCCTGACCAAGGTTTGTTTTTTCGATGGCCCTTGCAGAAAGAGTTGTTTGGGTAAAAGGCGACAAAGAAGAGGCCCTTACTGCATTGATTTCAACAGGCTGCATCAGGCTGAATTCTCTTTCAAGAAAAATCTCCAGCATAGTAGAAGACGTCAGCACCCGGTTAATGGTTTTGAAGCCGATGGCGCTAATTTCAATGCTGTCGCCCGGATTGGCACGGAACCTTACTGCCCCGGTTTCATCGGTTAAAAAAAAGGATTTGCCCGCTTTTACGGTTGCTTTGGAAACGGGTGACGCAACATTTTTCTCAAGGATGCGTCCATTAAACTGAAGTTGTGCAATGACCGGCAATACAAATGCCAGTGAGAGGAGCGTAAACAATGTTTTTTTCATCTGTTTTTGTTTTCGGTGGCCATCTCACTGGCCGCCAGGTTTACAAAAACAGGAAAGGAGAGAACGTGAGACTCTGACCTTCCCTGCGCAGGCATTATCCTGATCAGGTTCTACGGGTATGATCTCAGCTTTGGCTTTTGGCCTCGGCACCCCGGGAACGAAACATGAAATTAAATTATTCTGGTGAGAATGTAACTTTCGTTTTGCCTTAACGTATTATTTGTACCATCAAAATAGAACAACATGATAAGGTTATTATTCACGGTAGGCGCAGTTTTTAGTATCATGGCCGTTTCAGCACAGGACAGGCAGGTAAACGATCCCAATGCTCAGGTCAGGAATGTAGAAGCATTTAATGGGGTGAATGTGTCTGGGGCGATTGAACTTTTTGTATCTCAGGGTCCGCAGAAAGTAGTGGTAAGTGCTTCTGAAAAATCATATGTAGATGAGATCACTACAGAAGTGAAGGGTGGGGTATTGCATATCCGATTCAAATCCGAAAAAAGCTGGTGGTCTGATCAGTGGAACACAACAGGAAAGAAGTACCGGGCTTATGTATCTGCGGAACAGTTCAATCAGATTTCATTATCAGGTTCAGGAAACATAAGGATTGAAGGGCTCTTAAAAGCAGACAACCTTGAGGTGCAACTTTCTGGGTCAGGTAATATCCTCGGGAGCGTGGATGCCCAGTCTCTGGAGATCCGTCAAAGTGGTTCAGGTAATACCAGGATGGCTGGCTCAGCCAGGCGGGTTGAATTCAATTGTTCCGGGTCTGGTAATGTGAACTGTTTTGATCTGATTACGGAAGATTGCGAGGTGAGGATTTCAGGCTCCGGTAACGCGGAGGTGAGCGTGAACAGGGAGCTTTCAGCATCCATTAGCGGTTCAGGTAATATCAGGTATAAAGGAACGGGCAACTTAGTGAAGGCGAGTACTGCGGGATCGGGAAAAATCAGGAAGATTTAATTGGGGGTAGTGTTAAGGGAGAGGTTGTAGATTTTTATTGATAATATTATGGACATGAAATATATACATAGCTTATTCGCCGTTTTCCTGTTTTTTGTTTCATCTGCAGCAATGGCGCAGGAGAAAGTGGTGGTCAATGATCCAAACGCCCAGGTGAGGAATGTTGGATCCTTCACGGAAATCTCGGTATCCAGCAGTATTGATCTCTACCTGTCTAATGACGACAAAGAGGTAGTGGTGGTTAGTGCCAAGGATGCGATGATGCGGGACAAGATCATCACCCGGATCAATGGTAACCGGTTGGAGATCTATTTTGAATATAAGGGTAAGGTGAATTGGACGGACATGCGATTGAAAGCATATGTGTCTTTTAAGACGCTGAATAAGATCCGTGCCAGTGGTTCTTCTGATGTGTACGTGAATGGTGTCATCCGGTCAGAAAACCTGGAAATCGGGCTCAGTGGCTCCAGTGATTTCAATGGGGCGGTTGATGTGAAATTTCTCCGGCTCGATCAAAGTGGCAGTTCAGATGTCAAGATCAGCGGACGGGCAGAAAATGCCGACTTTGATCTTTCCGGCGCCAGTGATATCAAAGGGTTTGATCTCGTGGTAAACAATTGCAAGATTGATTTATCTGGATCCAGTGATGTGAGCATCACCTGTAATGGGGAGATGTCTGTTGGTGCCAGCGGAGCCAGTGATGTGAAGTATAAGGGGAGCGGTGTGATCCGGGAAATACGAACCTCAGGCTCGTCAAGTGTGAGGCGGGTAGAATAGTTTAAACGGGCAGTAAATCTGCTCGTTTTTTATTTCTTTTGAATGTTCGGTTAGAAGTCCTTATCTTTGCCTCCCAAATCGCGAAGTAGAGCAGCGGTAGCTCGTCGGGCTCATAACCCGAAGGTCGGGAGTTCGATCCTCCCCTTCGCAACAAAGCCCCCGCCCTGCGGGGTTTTTTTTTGTAGGTTGGGTGTTGACGGTAGAAGAAGGCCTGCAACCTCCAGCTTACAACCTCCAACCTGTTCAAATGAAGTCTGGTTTTGTCAACATATTCGGTAGGCCCAATGCGGGCAAAAGCACATTGTTGAATGCGCTTGCCGGGGAGAAGCTAGCCATCATTTCCCATAAGGTACAAACCACTCGTCATCGGATTAAGGCATTTTTAAATGGCGATGGTTACCAGATTATCCTTTCTGATACTCCAGGCATTATCAAGCCAGAGTATAAACTGCATGAGAAGATGATGCAGTCTGTGAAGAGCAGTCTTGAAGACGCGGATGTAGCCATACTGCTTGCTGATGCCAGCGACGATCCTGAGAAGATGGACGAGGTGTTCAGCAACTTGCGCCTAAAGGTTCCGGTGATTCTTGCCTTGAATAAAGTGGATAAAGTGAATGAAGCAAGGCAGAAAGAAATGATCGCATTTTTCAAGGGAAGGCCATATGGTAAAGAGATTATTAGGCTTTCTGCCCTAAAACAGACAAATACAAATGATTTGTTACAGGCTGTTCTGGCACACCTGCCCGAGGGAATGCCCTTTTACGACGAAGATGAGTTGACGGACCTTCCACAGCGCTTTTTTGCAGCGGAATTCATTCGGGAGAAGATATATACATTATTTGAAGAGGAGATTCCCTACCAGACCACTGTGTTGGTGAGGGCTTTTGAAGAAAAGACAACCCTGATCAAGATTACGGCAGACATCGTGGTACAGCGGGAGTCCCAAAAAGGGATCATCCTTGGAGAAAAAGGTTCGATGATCAAAAAGCTGGGAACCGAGTCCAGGAAATCTTTAGAAGACTTCCTTCAATCCAAGGTATTCCTGGAATTATTTGTGAAGGTTAGGCCCAAATGGCGGGAGAACGATCTGTATTTAAAGGAGTATGGTTATTGATACCCCGAATAGCGAATTGTATATTCGTTTAATGAAACACCTGATTATATTTTTACTGATGGTTTCTTTCACTGCAGCTGAGGCGCAGGTGATGGCTGATTTTGCCCCGAGTGGACAAACCCGTGATGGCTCCATCGTATTTTATGGATCCGAAGCTTTTAATAAAAAGATCCCGTACAATACAATCACCGGCGTTCCCTATTGGAAGAATGACTATTATCCTGCGTTTTTGTATGGACCCGGTGGGCGGAAGTACGGACTAACCTGGATCAGGGTCAACCTCGCAACCAACGAGATTGAGTTTTTGGCGAAAAACGATGAAGTGCAGGCGGCATATCCCAACGACGTAGCCAGAGCCGTGGTGGTGGATCCAATGGATAGTTCAAAGATCCTGACGATATTCCGGAACGATGTGGGAGAAGTGAATGTGAACTACATGAAAGAGGGTAAACTACCGTATGTGCAGGAGATGAATCCGGGGCCGGTGAAGTTGCTGAAAGTGACCCATCGTGAACTTAAGGTAGGGGACTCCATGCTGAGGACGATGAAGCGTTTTTATTTTGCGGACCGGTTTGATTATTATCTGCAACAGGGTAACCGCGTGCAGAAACTAAAAAAGCTTGAAAAAGACGAGATATTAAAATTTTTGCCCGATACACCTGAATTACAGGACTACCTGTCCAAGAACAAAGTGGTTTTTAAGAAAGAGGAAGAGGTGATCAAACTATTGGGCGTATACCGGCAGAACAGCCAGACACAATAAGATCATGGGATTTACAGTAGCTATTGTAGGAAGACCGAATGTAGGAAAGAGTACCTTTTTCAATCGTTTGCTTGAACAACGCAAAGCGATTGTAGAAGATACGCCTGGGGTAACGCGGGACCGCCAGTATGGCATTGCCGAATGGATCGGTAAAAGCTTTAACGTGATTGATACCGGCGGATTTGTGTCAGGCAGTGATGATGTGTTTGAGCGCGAAATTCGAAAGCAGGTCATGATAGCCGTAGAGGAAGCGAATGCTATTGTTTTTATGGTGGATGCTGCTACGGGCATTACAGATCTTGATGAGTCAATGGCTGATGTGCTGCGCCGTACAGACAAGCCGGTTCTGCTTGCTGTGAACAAAGTAGATAACCATGCCCGTTTCCTTGAAGCCCAGGAGTTCTACCAACTGGGTTTTGAGCATTTATTCTTCTTGAGTTCTATGAGTGGCAGTGGCACGGGTGAGTTGCTGGATGAACTGGTAAAAGGCATTCAAGAAGATGCCGAAGATCATGCCGCTGACATTCCAAGGATATCGATCATCGGACAACCTAATGTAGGAAAATCCTCCTTGCTGAATGCTTTGGTTGGTTCTGAGCGTACCATCGTCAGTGATGTTGCCGGTACAACCAGGGATACCATCCATACACACTATAAGCTCTTTCAGAAAGAGTTCGTTTTAATTGATACTGCAGGAATCAGGCGAAAATCCAAGGTGAACGAAGACCTGGAATTTTATTCTGTAATCCGTGCCATCAAAGCTTTGGATGAATCAGACGTCTGCCTCCTTTTGCTGGATGCCGAAAAAGGGATCACACAACAGGATCTGAACATTTTCAGCCTTGCTGAGAAAAAGGGTAAAGGGATCGTGTTGCTGGTCAACAAATGGGATCTCATGGAGAAAGAGACCAATACAGCAAGGGACTATGAACGGGAGTTAAAGAAACGAATTGCCCCATTCAGCGACGTACCTGTTCTCTTCATCTCAGCAAAGGAAAAGACAAGGATATTCAAAGCGGTGGAACTGGCCCTGGAAGTATTTGATAACAGGACCCGGAAAATACCTACCTCCAGACTCAATGAGGTGATGCTCAAAGCCGTGGAAGCCTATCATGCCCCCGCCGTCCGGGGAAATCCTGTCCGGATCAAGTATATTACTCAGTTGCCAACCCAAGTGCCCAGTTTCGCATTCTTTGCCAACTACCCGGATGACATCAAAAACCCTTATCGGAACTACCTGGAAAACAAGCTGCGGGAACATTTTAACTTCAGCGGGGTGCCTGTGCGGATCTTTTTCCGCAAAAAGTAGTAGAAAGTAGCGGTTTTGTTTGGAAAAATGGCAAAAAATGCGTTACTTCGCGCCACCATTTTCAAAATTAAAATCTACAATGAAAAAAGTATTAGCAATCTTCGCCGTAGCTGCTGTATTTGCAGCTTGTAACAACGCTTCTGAAACTGCAGCTGCTGCAGCTGATTCAGTATCTGCAACCATCGATTCTGCAGCTTCTGTAGTATCTAACACTGTTGATTCAGCTAAAGCTGCTATGGATTCTACAGCTGCTAAAGTTGATTCAACTGTTAAAGCTGCAACCGATGCAGTGAAAGAAAAAGTTGAAGAAGTTAAGAAGTAATTGCTTCTGACGATACAATAAAAAACCCCCGTTTGTCGGGGGTTTTTTATTTGTCATTTATTTGAGGCGGCTAAGGATCTTTTTGACCTGTTTGGTGAAACTGGCGAGTTCCTCTTTTTTGTGTTGGATGAATCCATTGTCTTCAAGGCTTCCAACTACCTTATCCATTTCTTTTTCGTCCTCGTATACCATTTGCCGGAACGGGTTCTCGTAGTCTTTTTTTCTGGAAGCGATGATACCCTCATTGATCCAGGTAAAGGTTTGGATACCTTCTTTCAGCCATTGGCTGACAACTTCAAGGGTCGGTCGGCTTTTTGTTCCGGCGATTTCAAGCAGGGAAGCATACGCGTGTTGGAACACTTGTTCCGGGTAGACTTCTGTTTGTTTGATATAGAATTGATGAACACCTTCCCAGTCCTTGATTTTGTCTTTATGAATTGCTTCGCGGAAGGTTGAAAAAGCGCCTTCAGGAATCAGCTGCCCGCCGAGGCTGATCCAGTTTTTTCGCTGGCTTCTAGCGGGAAGGGCCGCTAATATAGCTTTCGGGTTGGGTTGATCCAGTTTTTTGATGAGATGTTGAATGCCGTAGTAGCGAATCATGCTGATGTACATGTCATACGCTTTCTGCACTTTCAACAGCAATACTTTCCGATCCGTATTTTCAAATCCTTCTGCCAGGATTTCCAATTGCTCCACAAGGGGATCTTTGCGATCCAGCAGATCCTTACCCGCTTTGATGCATTTGGTAAAGTCTTTTTCGCCAGGGTTTGCAGCCCTTCCTGTGAATCCGGCCAGCAGATCCATCGCTTCAAACATTTCATTAATGCTGTCTGGTGCGAGGTAAGCCGTTTCCAGGTGCTGGTGCTTGGTTTTGCGGGAATCCCTCGATCCATACTTCCATTCATTGCGGGTCAGGGCATAAAGGTTATACATAAACCAATAAGCAGGCATGATCACAAGACGGTCGTGCGCAACATCATTGCTTACAAGGGAAAATGGCAGCTTTATGTTTAACTCAGCTGGAAAGTCTCCCTTGCTGATAATGGTGAAGCTGGCAAATTTCGAATTATGCTTGAGACTTACGCACAGGCCAGGCCAGAATCCTCTTCCTGCCTGAAGTTCACCATCCGCACTGCGTGAGTTGTGATTTGATCCGATGGTTGCGCCAGCGGCCATATTGGATTGCCCCTGGATGAGTGCTGCACAAAGAAAAGAGTTGTTATGATGTTGTTCGTGAAAGGGGAAGATCAACGAGTTCAAAACTTCGCAACAGGAGATCGTTGAATTGTCGCCCAGGTATGAATTGATCAGCCTCGCGCCGTATTTCAATTGAGAATGTGAAGCCATGAAGAATCTTACGGCTTTTACACCGTAGAAAAGTTTGCAGCCTTCCCCAACAATACCGTTCACCAGCTCACAACCTTCACCAATCTGTGTATTGGACTCGGCAGAGCTATTGATGGTTAGATTCTTCAGTTTGTTTGCACCTTTGACGTACACATCGCTCCCCATCCATACATCTTTAATGATCCGGGAGTTCTTGATCACCGTGCGGTCCCCGATCTTTCCATAATATCCCCGCTGTTTATCAAATTGTTTTTCAGTGAACGCCAGAAAACGGTTGAGCATCTGCTCGTCGTTCCGGAATTTGGCCCACATATATGCATCACCCGGAAGCATACCATTGAAAGGAATGATTTTTCTGCCAGCATTTTCATTGCAAACCTCCAACCAGATCCTGATGTTTTCTGGTTCTCCCTGCTTGATGATCCCATTTCCGAACTTGGCTGCACTAGTTGTAGCCAATTCATTTACGTTAACGATCATCACATCATTACCCAAGATATAATGACTCATGTAGTTCACGTTATCGATCACTACATTGTCACCAAGGTCACAGCTGATGATAGTGCTGTTATACAGGCCAACGGGCATTCTGAGGTTGTGGAATTCCAGGAAATACGGTTCCAGTTTTCCGATCCTGACAAGGCCGTAGAATTTACAATTCTTGACCAGGGATGGATTGAATGCATCTGAGACGAGGATCTTATTCCAATTGTCAGAAGTATTGTTGTTGCGCACCAGCATTTCAATCTCCACCGCACTCAGTTGCCTGTATACTGTGCCGTTTCGGTTCTGCCGGTTGCGAAGATGGTATTCATTCTTACCCTTGGGCAGGTATTCAGGAGCAATGAATCCGTACCCGATATTAGATAAAGGGTTCCTGATGATCTTATTCAACGGTTACACTTTTTGCGAGGTTTCTTGGTTTATCAACGTCATATCCTTTTAGCACACCGATGTAGTACGCCAGCAGTTGCATGGGAATGACACTGATGATGGGTGCGATGAGTTCATCTGCTTCGGGGATGGCGATCACGTCATCGGCGAGACCGGTGATCACCTCGTCTCCTTCTGTGATGACGGCAATGACCTTTCCTTTCCTTGCTTTGATTTCCTGCATATTACTCACGATCTTCTCGTGATAGGAATCCTTGGTGGCAACAAACACAACGGGGAGTGTTTCATCCACCAGTGCGATGGGACCGTGCTTCATTTCTGCTGCAGGATAACCCTCAGCATGGATATAAGAGATCTCTTTCAGTTTCAATGCGCCTTCCAGTGCCACCGGGAAATTGTATCCACGGCCAAGGTAAAGCATGTCTTTTGCATCGGCATATTTTGCTGCAACGGCTTTGATGGATTCACTCAGTTTAAGCGTTGCCTCCACTTTTGCCGGTACTTCATGCAGCTCATTCAACAGATGCATATAACGGTCATGCGTAATCGTTTTCTTTTCGATGGCGATGCGAAGGGCCACCATGGTCAACACTGTCAGTTGTGCAGTAAATGCCTTGGTGCTGGCTACGCCAATCTCGGGCCCTGCGTGTGTATACGCACCGGCATGAGACGCGCGGGCAATGCTGGAACCTACTACATTGAGAATACCAAATATGATGGCACCCTGTTCTTTCGCCTTTTCAATAGCCACAAGGGTATCCGCAGTTTCACCACTTTGTGAAATCGCCATGATGATATCACCTTTATGGATTACCGGATTGCGATACCTGAATTCAGATGCATATTCTACTTCCACTGGTATCCGGCAAAGCTCTTCAAAGATATATTCTGCTACCAGGCCTGCATGCCAGCTGGTTCCACAGGCTACCATAATGATTCTTTGTGCATGGATGAACCGCTCCATGTTGTTCTCTACGCCACTCATCTTGATAGTGCCTTTTTCTGCATCGAGCCGGCCGCGTAAACAATCATAAATGGTTTCGGATTGCTCAAAAATCTCCTTGATCATAAAATGATCAAATCCGCCTTTCTCAATGGCGGCCAGTTCCATATCCAGCTTTTGGACGAACGGCGTTATTTTTTCATTGCCGAGGTTTTTAAGAATCAGTTCATCCGGCTTGAGGATGGCCAATTCATAATCATTTACATACACCACTTCTTTGGTGTATTCGATGATGGGGGAGGCATCAGAAGCGAGGAAATGTTCTCCCTTGCCAATGCCAATCACCAATGGACTTCCTTTTCTTGCTGCGATCAGGGTGTCTGGCTGATCGGCATCCAGCAGAACGATCACATAAGCACCCACCACGCGTTTCAAAGCAATTCGTACGGCCTCTTCAAGTTCGCAGTTGTTGTTGATCCAGATATCTTCTATGAAGTTCAGTAACACTTCAGTATCGGTATCGCTCTTAAATACGTATCCTTTTTTGATCAGGTCCTGTTTTAACTGGGCATAGTTCTCAATGATCCCATTGTGGATCATGGCAAGTTTGCCCGATTTAGACATATGAGGATGCGCATTCCTGTCGCTTGGTTCACCGTGGGTAGCCCAACGGGTATGGCCAATACCGATGTGTGCGGGCAGGGCCTTGCCGATCAGGTGCTCTTCCAGCTCAGCCACTTTGCCTTGTTTTTTATAAACGTTCAGGCCTTTTTCGTCCAAAAGTGCTACGCCGGCACTGTCGTACCCCCGATATTCCAGTCGTTTAAGTCCTTTAAGGATAATGGGATACGCTTCTTTTTGGCCTACATAGGCTACAATTCCACACATATGGTTTCAGGTTAATGTTTAGGGTTGCAAGATAATCAAGGAATAACAGTGTTGATAACGTAATGTGTTGGAATATATTATTTAGTGTGGCAATGCGGTAATGCGGCAATGCGGTAATGTTGGAAGCGCGGCCGTGCGTTGCCGGCCTGCGCAATGCCCAATGCCTTAGTGCCTCCTTGCCTACGCGAAGCGTTTTACAACAGCGTTCCTTTGAGTAGCAGATAAGCACAACTGAAATAGATGATCAATCCGCTGACATCCACCAGGGTTGCCACAAATGGGGCAGAGGACACAGCGGGATCGGCGCCTAGTTTTTTCAACAGAAGGGGGAGCATGGAGCCCGTTAGGGTACCGAAGAGCACAACGCCGATGAGGGAAAGGCCAACGGTTATGCCAATCTCCATATAGTATTCACCGTATGATGAAGGAATGAATTGAGCCCAAAGGATTACCCGCAGAAAACCGATGATACCCAGCAGGGTACCCAGCATAAGTCCGGAAAGGATCTCTCTTTTCATTACTCTCCACCAGTCTGCAAGGGTCACCTCGCCTACGGCCATAGACTGGATGATCAGGGTAGACGCCTGTGATCCACTGTTTCCGCCACTGGAGATGATCAACGGAATAAATAGTGCAAGCACCACGGCTCTGGCAATC
Source organism: Sphingobacteriales bacterium (assembly GCA_004294195.1). Classification (GTDB taxonomy): domain Bacteria; phylum Bacteroidota; class Bacteroidia; order Chitinophagales; family Chitinophagaceae; genus Pollutibacter. Next base: position 10,550 of record REAQ01000113.1, read on the forward strand.
TCGTTCTCATAATAACCCATGGCAGTGGCAGTAAGCATCTCCCCGATGAACAGTACCACCAGCCAGCCCGCACGTTTCTGGAATAGTTTAACGATCGGTACTTCCAGGTACGGTTCATCCAATGCCTCAGAACCCCCGATTTTCTGCATGTCTTCACTGAATTCTTCATTGGCCACCCACAGTACGTCATCGATGGTCACAATGCCGAGTAGGATGTTATTGTCGTTCACCACGGGCAAGGCTACCCGATTATTCATCTTGAAGACCTGGTTGGCTATTTCCTGATCGTCATTGGCATTTAGAGCGATGTATCTTCCGTCCACAAGTTCTTTGACTTTTTTTTCTGGTGGCGCGAAGATAAATTCCCGGATCCTGACGTCATCAATCAGCTGACCATGATCGTTTACCACATACACTACATCTACCGTCTCAGAGTTCTTACCAAAATGGCGGATATGCTCCATCACTTCCTGCGTGGTCCAGTGTTCCCATACTGCCAGATAATCTGGCGTCATTAGCCTTCCCACACTTCCTTCCGGATACCCTAAGAGCGCAAGGGTGATTTTTCGCTCCTCAGGCTCAAGAAGTTTGATCAATTCCCGAACCACTTCCACAGGTAATTCTTCCATAAAGGCGGTACGGTCATCCGCAGGAAGGGCGTTCAGCAATTCCGCAGATTTCAATGGAGGCAACTCTTGCATGATCCGTTTCTGTTCAGGAAAATCAAGGATCTTGAAAGTACTGGAGGCGCGGTTAGTAGATAGAGTGGATATAATCTGGACCGCATAGTCGTCATATTCATTGATCAGGTCAGCCACGTCGCTGATGTTCTGGCTGTTCAGAAACTCATGGATCTCAAGTTTATGATCCCTGGAGATAACGTCTTCAAACTGCTCCTGTATCGTTTGATGGCCCAGTTCCATGAAATAGTATTTGAATGGATGCGTAAAAGTAGTTTTTTTGTGCTCAGGATATGATACTTCCAGCCTTATTCATTGCGCCAGTGCTTAACAAAGGTCGTGGTGTGTACACTGCAGAGGACCTCGTTAAAGGAACAATTATTGAAGTTTCCCCAGTTATAGTAATGACGGGAGAGGAGCGCGTGCATTTAGACAAGACCACTATGCACGATTACATTTTTGAATGGGGAAGCCGGCGGGATCGGTGTTGCGTAGCGCTGGGGTATGTCTCTGTTTACAATCATTCCTACAGTTCAAACTGCGAGTATGAGATGGACTATGAATACAATACCATCACCATTAAAACGGTGCGTTCCATTGGTGCAGGTGAGGAACTGACGATCAATTATAACGGCACCTGGAACAACAAGAAAAAGGTATGGTTTGATGTCAAGGATTGATCATCCGAAGTTTTCAAGAATTGTTTCCACATCTTTTCGATAGTGCCCGCCAAATAGTAACAGGTGTGCAAGAAGCGGATACAGCTGGTGAATTTTTTCCCGTTCCGCAAAGCCAGGTTGGAGTGGGAAAGCCTGTTGATAGCCTTCATAAAACGCGGGTTCGAAACCACCAAAGAGTTTACTCATGGCGAGGTCCATCTCGCGGTGTCCATAGTATGGTGCGGGATCAAAAATCGCAACATGGCCATTCTGCCAGACCATAAAATTGCCGTTCCATAGATCGCCATGCAGTAGGGCCGGCTTTTCTTCCGGAATCAGCGATGACAGCTTCCCGCAGAGATTTTCAGCCTTGGATGCATAGCTGGGGTCCAGCAGATGGTGATCCACTGCCCTTCGGGTGAGTTTCAGGATTCGTTCTTCTGCATAAAAATCTGACCATTGGCGATGCCATTGATTATGCTGAGGGATTTTTCCGATATAGTTGTTAAAGTCTAGTCCATACTGTGTGTGGGTCATCTGGTGTTGTGCAGCCAAAGACCTTCCGAAATTCTCCCAGAAATCCGGCTGGGGCTGGCCTTTTTCCAGGAATTCCATCACCACATAGATCTCCTGATGATACTTGCCGTCAAACAATGGCCTGGCAACTTTCATGGCGCCGGCGTTAGCCAGCATATCCAATCCTTTGGCTTCTTTTTCAAAAAAATCAAGGCCGAACAATGCGGCATTGCGTTTCATGAAGAATTTACCCTTGCTGGTATTCACGAGGAAGGGTTGGCTGATGGCAGAACCGGTGACTGGGATAAGGGATTGTATGGTGATCAATTCTTTGAAAAATGCAGAAAAGCATTGTTCAAGATGATGGGTGAACTGTAGATGGATTGGCATGGGCTAAAGATAAGCAATTCGTCAGGCTGATGGGCTGACCTTGATCATTCTGTGACAACATTATATACTTCTGATTTCCAAGGGAAAAAAACGGTTGAATATGGTGTTTTTAACGGATCGGGAGTAAGGCATAAAGAACTTATTTGCATGACAAACAGTATGGAGGAACAAGGGCAGGATATCTTACATTTGGGGCTTAAACGAATGCAGTATGTCCAGCAAAGATCTTTTTCAAAGCCCTGACTATTTCGCCTTGGATGAACTCCTGTCTGAAGAGCACAAAATGGTACGGGAATCCGTGCGGAGTTATGTTAAGCGAGAGATATCGCCCATTATTGAGGAGTATGCGCAGAAGGCTGAATTTCCGCAACAGATCATTCGGCAGTTGGGAGACCTGGGATGTTTTGGTCCAACTGTGCCAGTGGAATATGGTGGGGGTGGGTTAGACTATATCAGTTACGGGCTGATGATGCAGGAATTGGAGCGGGGAGACAGCGGTGTTCGTTCAACAGCTTCTGTGCAGGGATCCCTGGTGATGTTTCCGATCCATGCCTTTGGAAGTGAGGAACAGAAGCGGAAGTATCTGCCCAAATTAGCTAGTGGGGAATGGCTTGGATGTTTTGGGTTAACAGAGCCTGATCATGGCAGCAACCCGGCAGGAATGTTGAGCCATTTTGAAGACAAAGGAGACCATGTGGTGTTAAATGGAAGTAAAATGTGGATCAGCAACGCACCTTTTGCGCAGGTTGCTGTGGTATGGGCAAAAGATGAGGCCGGGGATATTCGCGGACTTATTGTGGAAAGGGGAATGGAAGGGTTTACTACACCGGAAACAAAAGGCAAATGGAGCCTGCGGGCCTCTGCCACTGGTGAGTTGGTATTTGATCATGTAAAAGTGCCGAAGGAAAATATTTTGCCGGGAGTCAAAGGTTTGAAGGGACCTTTAAGCTGCCTCACTAAAGCACGGTTTGGTATTGCGTGGGGCGCGCTAGGCGCGTCCATGGATTGTTATGATACCGCCTTGCGGTATTCTCAGGAAAGACAGCAGTTTGGTAAGCCAATCGGGCAATTTCAGTTGCAGCAGAAGAAACTTGCTGAGATGATTACTGAGATCACTAAAGGGCAGTTGCTGGTCTGGAGGATGGGTGTGCTGATGAATGAGGGGAAGGCAACACCCCAACAGGTCAGTATGGCTAAAAGGAACTCTTGTGAAATTGCAGCCCAGATCTGCAGGGATGCCAGGCAAATGCTTGGTGGAATGGGCATCACTGGTGAATATCCTATGATGCGCCACATGATGAACCTGGAGAGCGTGATCACCTATGAAGGAACACATGATATTCATTTGCTGATCACGGGTATGGACGTTACCGGGTTCAATGCCTTTGGCTAGTAGATGAAATTATTGCTATGCGTATATTTTTGATTGGATTCATGGGCTCTGGCAAGACCACCTGGGGCAGGTTGATTTCGGAAAAGATGGGTCTTCCTTTTTTTGACCTGGATGAGATCATTGAAAAGCGTGTGGATTTAAAAATCAATGATATCTTTGAGACGAAAGGGGAAGATTACTTCCGTAAACTGGAAGCCGTTTGCCTCAGGGAACTTCACGAAAAGAAAGACTTCATACTAGCCTGCGGCGGAGGAACGCCCTGCTTCTATGATAATATGATGGTCATGAACTCCCTGGGTTCTACCGTTTGGCTAAATACACCCAAACAGGTAATGGCTACCAGACTTTTACAGGAGTCGGGCCACAGACCATTGATTCGATCGTTATCGCCTTTGAAGCTGCAGGAATATATAGACGACAAGCTGGAAGAAAGACTGCAATTCTATCAACAGGCAACAATGATAGTGGATCCAACGTTGTCATCCCCGGATGAATTGATCCATCAACTACAACATGCATAGAGGATACATCAAGTTAGGGGCTTTTCTTAGTGCACTGAGTGTGCTAATGGGTGCTTTTGCCGCACATCTTTTAAAGAAATATCTGGCGCCCGATGTTCTGGGTACTTTCCAGACAGGTGTACAGTATCAGTTTTTCCATAGTATTGCCCTGCTCATTGCAGGTATCCTCTTAAAACGCTATCCCAACCCACTTGTCATGTGGGCAGGCCGGCTGTTTGTGCTGGGCATCATCTTCTTCAGTGGCTCACTTTATTTGCTTGCCTTGTTGGAAAGCTTTAGAGGGGTAGGCCTGGGCGCATTTGGACTACTCACACCTATCGGTGGTGTCTTTTTTGTAGCAGGATGGATCTCGTTGATGATGGGAGTGCCTTCAGAGAAGCTGACGGGGAACGACTAATTTCCTCCTCCCCAAGAATTTAAGGCTAAAAATCTTAGGTTTGCAGGGAGTTATGGCCAATCGTCTAAAATCCACAAAGAAAAGCCCAGATCCGGGAAAACTGACTGCCGAAAAAGAAGAGAGAATACTGTTAACGGAGGTTGTCAAAGATGAACGTACCAGAAAAATCGCTGGTGCCGTTTTTCTGATGCTCTGTTTTTTCTTTTTCGCTGCCTTCACTTCTTATTTATTTACCTGGAAAGAAGACCAGGATAAAGTCTTTCAGCACGGGATCGCAATCCTGGCGCCCAATGATTACCCCATTTCCAATCTGTTGGGAGCCTTCGGCGCCTATATTTCCCATCTGTTTTTTTACAAAGGTTTTGGTGTTGCATCTTTCCTATTCTGTTCGTTCCTATTTGTATTGGGCGTGAACATGCTACTCAACAGGAAGATTTTCTCGATCCCAAGAAACATCAAGTATCTGGTATCAGGACTTCTTGTTTTTAGTCTGAGTTTCGCTTTTTTATTTCAGTCCAGTTCATTCCACTGGGGCGGTGAGGTAGGTAATCAACTTAGCAAGTGGTTGACAGGGTTGATCGGAACCATGGGAACGGCCGTATTCATTTTTGTTGCTTTTTTTTCATACGTCATCTGGAGGTTCAATCCGGCTTTCAATACGCCAAACTTTAAGTGGCCACGCAAACAAAAACAACCGGAATCGGTAGATACTGAAACAGATGAAGAGGAGCAGGTTGAAGAAGACGAAGAAGAACCAGCGCCAGTGAGGGGTAACCGTTTGAAGAAGAACAAGGGAGCCGTTCTTATGATTGAAGAGGAGCTTATCCCGGAATCCACAGACTTAAAAGTGGTAGAGAAAGAGTTGCCTGCAGAGCCTGCGCCAATAGTGTTGGAGACGCCTGTTGAAGAACCTCCGAGACAAAACAACAGTAAACAAAAAGGGGCTGTCAATATTCCCGAACTGGAGATCAAACCTACCGTTCCTGAAGTAAAAGAAGAAGAGATCAGTGGCCACGAGAAGGTAGCCAAATTGCCGCCTTATGATCCCGTCTTGGATCTTCGGGATTACAAATATCCTAAGCTTGATCTGATGGACCAGCACAGCAATGAGAAAATTGTAATGGATGCTGGTGAACTGGAAGCCAACAAAAACCAGATCATCAATACGCTTAAGAATTATGACATCGCGATACAGAAGATCGTTGCCACAGTAGGTCCAACCGTTACCCTGTATGAAATTGTACCCTCAGCGGGTGTAAGGATCTCCAGGATCAAAAACCTTGAAGA
>REAQ01000296.1 GCA_004294195.1 Sphingobacteriales bacterium
TCAAAAAACTCCTGCATTTTGTAGCTGAGACCCATCGGGTCATTGGCCTTCACGAGACCTGAAAAAATAAAAAGTATTCCAACTACATACCGGATAATCGTCAGCAATGCTTTCATATCAATGTTTTCCTTCGTCCATCAGAATGAGGGCGAATACTGCGTAATTAATGATGTCTGTGAAATTGGCATCAATCCCTTCACTGATGAGCGTTTTGCCATCGTTCTGGAGGATCTGCCTGATGCGTTGCAGCTTCATGAGGATGAGATCTACAAAACTCTCCTGGCTCATGTCTCGCCACGCCTCTCCGTAGTCGTGGTTTTTATCCAGCATCAGTTTTTTCGTGAACTCGTATTTCTGCTGGTACAGCTTTTCCACTTCATCGGGATCCATGTCTTCCATCTCTGCCAAAAGGTCAAGCTGGATCAGACCGATGATGCCGTAGTTTACAATACCCATGAATTCAGAAGCAATATCGTCCCCGATCCTCTGCACCTTTTTCTCCTGGATGGTCCTTATGCGTTGCGCCTTGATAAAGATCTGGTCCGTTACCGAAATGATCCGCAGTACCCGCCAGGACGTGCCATAGTCTCTCGTTTTTTTCAAAAAGATATCCCGGCATTTCTTCACCGCTTCTTCGTATTGCCTTTCTGTGTTTATTGTATTTTGCATGTATAACGATGGATAGCTTCAAAAATAGTACAAAGCGTGCGATTGCCACCTGGAATTGCCGGGGCAGGCTGGTTGTTGTGGATAAACCCATGGTGATGGGCATCCTCAATATCACGCCAGATTCCTTTTATGCCGGTAGCAGGACGGGTATCGATGAAGTGGTTGAAAGGGCCAGCACCATGATAGATGCTGGTGCAGATATCCTTGACATTGGCGGGCAAAGTACCCGGCCGGATAGTATTTATCTGGATGACCAAACGGAAGCGGCGCGGGTGATCCCGGTGATGAAGGCTTTGCGAGCAGCATTTCCTGATATTCTGCTTTCCATCGATACTTTTCATCACACCGTAGCCAGGGAAGCTGTTGCCACCGGTGCAGATCTCGTGAATGATATCAGTGGTGGCACAATGGATCCGATGATGATCCCCACTGTAGCAAATCTTCATGTGCCATACGTACTCATGCACATGAAAGGAACGCCGCAAACGATGAAGCTGGCAGCAGTGTATGAGGATGTGGTTACTGAAGTGCTCGACTACTTTATCCAGCGTATTCAGCTATGCCAGCAGTCTGGGATCAAAGACATCATTGCAGACCCCGGATTTGGATTTGCGAAAAACAGTACTCATAACCTTTTGCTGATGAAATCACTGGGTGCATTTCAAATGCTTGGGGTTCCCATTCTAGTTGGATTGTCCAGAAAATCTACGATCTATACCCTACTTCAAACGGATGCTGCAAACGCGCTGAATGGAACTACCGTGATGAATACAGTGGCACTCATGCAAGGGGCAGGCATCCTGAGGGTGCATGATGTGAAAGAGGCCAGACAGGCGGTGATCTTAATAGAAGCCATAAAAAATAGCTATTAGCAATTAGCTAATAGCTATTTTCTTATATAGAAATCTATTCTTTATTGCTGACCAGGCATCGGCGGCATCTGCTGTGGCATTTGCGCATCCTTCACGTCAACGATCTCAATATCAAAGATCAGGTTCTCATTGGGCTGGATCGCGGGTGGTGAACCTGCGGGGCCGTATGCCAATGCAGATGGGATGAATAACCTTCCTTTACCTCCTTTATTGAAGTTCAATACGCCAACCAGGATACCCTGGATCGCACCGGTTTGTCCTGCAATAAAAGGATAAGGGCTAAGGTCATGCTTCATGGTCTGCTTTGTGCTATCCATATTGGAATCAAAGAACTTGCCTTCCATGTTGTATCCGGTATACTTGATGGATACTTCTTTACCAGGAATGACTGGTACGCCTGTTCCTTTGTCTGTTACTTCCACATACACATCATTCACCAACTCAGCTTTGATGCCCTTACCGTCAAGATACTTTTTCAGCACAGCAAGTTCTCTGCCTTTGAATTTATTCACTTCATTCTGATAGTCTACCATCACAGAATCACGGCTCTTGAACACGCCGAGTACTTTCAATGTTGTCTTGATCTTTTCACCTTTCTTCATGAAGCTGGGTGCCTGCATGGGATTCAGGGACTTCATGGTGTCATAGATCTGGAAGGTAATGAGGCTGTCCCCTACTTTCAGTTCCTTCAGGAGCTCTGAAAATTCGTGGGGTCTGCCAGCACTGTCTACCATATCGTATCCTGGTACTACACCATATGAAGACGCCAGCAAAGAATCTTTGTAGGTGATCTTGTATTCAAATTTTACGATGTCGCCGGGTTTAAGCGCCTGGCCTTTACTGCTGCCTTCAAATATCTTGTATTCAAGGCCGGACTTGGTCTTCTTGTAACCAACGCTCGTACATGAAATACCCACCATTACGAGGGCAATCATCACCAGCCAAATTGTTTTGTTGACTTTCATTTGTATTTATTATTGTAATTGAGATGCTGTTTCTTTCAGAGCCAGTTTGAACTTTCTAACGTTTTCATCTACCCCTTCGCTGCTTCTTCCTCCTGCGGCGTTGAAATGCCCTCCACCTTCAAAATATTTACGGGCAAAGCTGTTACAATCGAAATCGCCTTTGCTCCGGAAACTCCATTTGCGTTCTTCATCTCTGTCGATGACGAGTGCGGCTAGTTTGATGCCCAGGATCGACAAAGGATAATTCACCAAGCCTTCGGTATCGCCGGTCCGGATATTATATTTCAGGATATCCGATTTGGGTACGGCAATGATAGCCGTGTTGTACTCATACAGGACTTCCATCCGGTTAGACAACACATGGCCGATAAAACGCAGCCTGTTTTCCAGAAAATTATCATAGATCTGCTCATGAACCCTGGAATGATCGAAGCCTGTTTTCTTTAAATGAGCAACCATTTCATGTACCGATGAGGAGGTAACTGAAAACCGGAATGAGCCGGTATCTGCCATCACTCCGGCGTAAAGGCATTCTGCAGTGGCTATATCAATGAGGTTCCCATGCCCGGAATCCACGATGAATTGATAGATCAGCTCTGCTGTTGAACTCATCGGAATCACGCTAATACCATAGGTAAACGCTGCCGTTTGGGGTTCTTCATGATGATCTACCAGCACTTTAACGCAGGACATCGACTGCAGTTTGGCCGCCATATGCCTTGTTCGGGAAAAGGTGTTAAAATCGAGGCAAAACAACCACTCCGCTTGATCAAGCACTGCATCGGCCCTCTCTTTAGCGGCCTCATAATCAATCACCTGTTTGCATCCAGGCATCCATTTGAGGAAATCCGCCCAGTTGGTTGGAGAGATTACCGTAACCTCGTGACCCAGTTTACGAAGAAAATGGGCCAACCCGAGCGATGAGCCCATGGCATCAGGGTCTGGTTTCTGATGCATGGTTACCACCACACGCCGTGGTTGCTGGGTCAAAAAGGGGAATAGCTCCTGGAGGGGTTTCATGAGGCGCAAAGATATGGGCTTTTACGCTATCTTTGCGGCGCGAAATACAACAATATGAGCAATAGAACATTTACCATGATCAAGCCGGACGCATTTGCAAATGGGCATACCGGCGCAATTATCGATCAGATCGTAAAGGCAGGATTCCGGCTGGTAGCGATGAAACTGACCCAGCTTACCCCCGAAAAAGCAGGC
>REAQ01000297.1 GCA_004294195.1 Sphingobacteriales bacterium
TTCATTTCAAACTTTACGGCAGCGTCAAACAGACAAATCTGATCCAGATGGGAAAAAAACAAGAAGCAAAACCGAAGAAACAGAAACACCGTGCGGAAGAGGGATATGTGGGAACACTGGATATCACCCGTTCCGGTATGGGATTCGTCATCGTTGAAAATCTCCAGAAAGATATCCTCGTCAGGCCATCGGATATCAATAGGGCCTTCCACGGCGACAAAGTACGGGTAGTTATTACAAGAGACAGGGGGAGCCGTTCTGAGGGTATCGTTACGGAGGTTCTGGAGCGTAAGCAAACTGAATACATCGGAAGGCTTGAAGCCAATAAGGACTTTGCTTTTTTCATTGCGGATGGAAGCAGAAAGGTCCCCGATTTTTATGTACCCACACAGTCCCTGAATAATGCTAAGGATGGCGACAGGGTGGTAGTAAAATTTGTGGGATGGAATAAGACGGACAAGAATCCGCATGGCGCAGTAGTAAGTGTGCTTGACGACAGGGATACGAACGATATGGCCATGAAAGAGATTCTGGTGGGTAGCGGATTCCCGTTGAATTTTTCCGATGATGCCCTGGAAGAGGCGCACAGACTACCTGATGTCATCAGTTCAGCAGAGATTGCAAAACGAAAAGACTTAAGGGATATCCTGACTTTTACCATTGACCCTGTTGATGCCAAGGATTTTGACGATGCCATCAGTTTCCGCAAACTCAAATCAGGATTTTATGAAATAGGAGTACACATCGCGGATGTTAGTCATTACCTGGAAGAGGGATCGGAACTGGATAAAGAGGCGTTTGAAAGAGCAACTTCGGTTTATTTGCCGGACCGTGTACTTCCTATGCTTCCGGAAAGAATTTCGAATGAGCTTTGTTCACTGCGTCCACACGAGGATAAGCTCACTTTTTCTTGCGTGTTCCAGGTTACGGCCAAAGGCGAGGTGAAGCAATATTGGATCGGGCGCACTGCCATTCATTCCAACCATCGGTTCACTTATGAAGATGTGCAAAAGATCATTGATACAAAAGAAGGTTTATATAGTAGCGAGATCCTGATCTTGAATGATCTTGCCCAACATTTTAGAAAGCTAAGGTTTAAGAAGGGTGCCATTAATTTTTCCTCTCAGGAAGTCAGGTTCAAATTGGATGAAGATGGAAAGCCTATCGGTATAGTAGTAAAAGAAAGCAGAGAATCCCACCAATTGATCGAGGAATTCATGTTGTTGGCCAATAAGACCGTGGCGGAGAATGTCTCGAAAATCAAGGTGAACAAGAAACCCGTTCCATTCCCTTATCGCGTGCATGACCAACCGGACCAAGAGAAGCTATTACCCTTCGTTGCTTTTGCCAAGAAATTCGGATATCATTTTGATACTTCAAGTCCTGACGGCATTGCCAGTTCCTTCAACGATATGTTGCAAAGGGTTGCAGGAAAACCGGAACAGCATGTGCTGGAACAACTCGGGATAAGAACCATGGCCAAGGCCATTTATACAACCGAGAACATCGGCCACTATGGACTTTCTTTTGAACACTATTGTCATTTTACCTCACCCATACGGCGTTATCCTGATGTGGTTGTACATCGGGTATTACAAGAATGTTTGGATAATAAGCCAAAGGCCGACAAAAAAATGGCTGAGAAATGTAAGCACAGCAGTGAGCGGGAACGCGCCGCGATGGAGAGTGAACGTGCCGCTAATAAATATAAACAGGTGGAGTTCATGAAGCAGTTTGTGGGCGAAGAGTTTGATGCGGTGGTGAGTGGTGTGGCTAGCTTCGGCTTTTGGGCAGAAACGGTTGAGCATAAATGCGAAGGACTTGTTAGTGTGCAGAGCCTGCTGGATTATGACGACTTTAGGCATATGGAAGAAGATTATGCACTCGTAGGCCGACGTAGTGGTCGCAGTTTCAGGATGGGCGATAAAGTGAGGGTGAAACTGGTAGCGGCAAACCTTACGAAGCGTCAGCTTGACTATGAATGGGTGTTGTATGTAGAAGACGCAACAGATGGAAATTCGGACAAACCGAAACCCAAAGACAAAAAAGAAAAACACAAAGCCAAAGCAAAACCGGCAGGGAAAACCCCACCCGCGAAGAAACGCAGGTAACAGCCTTTATTTACTTTTGAACATTGACTTTTACTTAGCATCATGTACCAATTCGAAGAACTGCAGCAGCGATTTGAAACCTATTTCAACCGTCGTCATTTTCCGGATCAGCCGAAAAGTCTGTATGATCCATGCGAGTATTTTCTAACCCTCGGGGGTAAACGTATTCGGCCTATTTTATGCATGATGGGCAATGAACTCTTTGATGAGATCGTACCCGATGCATACCAGGTGGCCAGTGCCATAGAGCTGTTTCATAATTTTACATTGATCCATGATGACATCATGGATAAGGCGCCTTTACGAAGGGGGATGCCTACCGTGCATGCTTTGCATGGAGAAGCAACGGCCCTGCTTGCGGGTGATGTAGTGTTGGTGGGGGCATATGAGCACCTCAACAGGATCGATCCCATTTATATGAAATCGATCATCGCATTGTTTAATACTACGGCTAAAGAAGTTTGCGAAGGGCAACAGCTGGACATGGATTTTGAGCAATTGAATGACCTTACCCTGGATCAGTATTTGCATATGATCACCCTGAAGACATCTGTTTTGTTAGCAGCGAGTTTACAGATGGGTGCCATTCTCGGTGGGGCGGGAGCAGGTAATCAGCAGCACTTGTATGCGTTTGGTAAAAATCTGGGTATTGCTTTCCAGATCCAGGACGATTACCTGGATGCCTTTGGGGATCCAGAGAAATTTGGTAAGCAGGTTGGCGGAGATATCATGGCCAATAAGAAAACATTCCTGATGATCCATGCACTGGAGACTGCAACGCCTGTACGTCAGGAAGAGTTAAAGATGTTGATGCGCGAGAATCCTGCAGATAAGGTTCCAAGGGTACTGGAGATTTTTCGGGAAACCGGCATAGAACAGTGGGCCCTTGCCTTGAAGGATCAGTATTTGTCCGTAGCTTTCCAACATCTGGAAGATATTGCGGTAGTAGGTAGCCGAAAACAGCCGCTCATGAGGCTTGCACAGTACCTTGTACAAAGAGATAAATGATTTTCATAACCCCATTTTGGTATGGCAAACTCGGTATTTAGGAAAAAATCACTGGATCTTATTTTGAAAGACCAGGCTGAAGGCGTGAATGATGGGCATGGTGGCGGATTGAAGAAAGTTTTAGGTGTAAAGGATCTCACCTTTATGGGTGTTGCGGCAGTCATTGGTGCTGGTATTTTCTCCACCATTGGTTCAGCGGCTTATAATGGCGGCCCTGGTGTGATATTTCTTTTCCTAATCACAGCTGTTACTTGTGGGTTCACGGCATTGTGTTATGCAGAATTCGCTTCCCGGGTACCTGTATCAGGAAGTGCCTACACTTATTCCTACGTGACCTTCGGTGAGATGATTGCATGGATCATTGGATGGGCGTTGATTCTCGAGTATGCCATTGGCAACATCGTGGTAGCAATCAGCTGGAGCGCATATTTTAACAATATTCTCCGTGCCATGAATATTCATTTGCCAGACTGGTTGACCGTAGGGTACCAAACGGCCAGGGACGCATATCATGCGGCCATTGGAGAAGGTAAGCCTGTGGATCAACTGGTGTACAGCAATGCACCGATCATTGCCGGCGGCC
>REAQ01000298.1 GCA_004294195.1 Sphingobacteriales bacterium
TGATCTTTTCACCATTGATCCGATGGAGATTTATAAAACCAAGGTTGTGCTGACGGTGGTGGACGGGAGGAAGGTGTTTAGGGAGTAGGGGTTAGGGTTACCCGCTTCGTTGTATTGCAATCCGCTATTGAAAGACGTAGTTTGACAGAAATACTTGCTGTTATGAACTACTTCTACTTAAATCCCATCAAGGAAAATATCCTTTACATCGAGAATGCATCCCATAGAAAGGATGTCATCGATAACATTATAAAACTGAGGAAAAGGCTCAGCAGCAAAACCAATGGCATTCCAGAAAAGAAACTTACCGGAAATTTGATCCTGGGTACCTGGAACATCCGTGAATTGGGAAACACAAAATATGGTGGCAGGATGGAAGAGTCAATCTTCTATATTGCAGAGATCATTTCGCGCTTTGACTTGGTGGCGATACAGGAAGTAAGGGATAATCTTGGAGACTTCAATAGGGTACTTCGTGTACTGGGAAACGACTGGGGTGTATTCATCAGCACGGTCACAGAAGGTACGTCTGGAAACAAAGAGCGGCTCGCATTCTTGTACGATAAACGAACCGTCAGTTTCAAGAACATCGCCGGACAAATCATCATTCCGGGTAAAAGCAATACCGTACAGTTTGCACGCGCTCCTTATGTGATTCGTTTTCAATCGGGCTGGTTGAACTTCGACATCTGCACCACCCACATTTACTACGGCAAGGAGTCAAGGAACAGCCCTGAATATAAGCGGAGGGTAAAAGAGATTGGGACCCTTGTTGGCTTTTGTAAGAAATATTTTATCGATAAAAAACAATCTAACAATCTCTTCATCCTGGGAGATTTCAACATTGAGAATAAAACAGCTGAAACATATAAAGCGGCAACCTCATCAGACTTTAAAATTCCCGATGCAATTCTGAAAAGTAATCTTGCGGGCACGAACGTAAAGCGGGACAAAATTTATGACCAGATCCTTTACCACAGCAGGTTCCAGGATATCCAATTCAAAAGCGCGGGTATTTTTGATTTTTACGAAACGGTATTTGATAAACTTTCTACTTATCAGGAAAGGGTAAATGAACACTATGACAAAGGGATTACTACACAAAAGGAATTCGATGATTTCAAGACCTACCAGATGAGTGATCACCTTCCGATGTGGGTGGAGATGAATACGGATAATGCAGAAGCATATCTTGAATACATTAAGTCCGGCACGTAATTCCTCCATCAAGCTGCTGATGTTATGGAATTCTGGTTAAATTACAGGAAACTGTTCAGGTATGAAACTTCGCACGCTGTTCTGGTCGTTGGTATTGTTTTCCTTCTGCGCAACTGCACAGCAAACGCCGAAAAATTTCAATGAGATCATTCAGCAAACGGAATCAGAACTCATCAAATGGCGCCGGCATTTTCACGAGTTCCCTGAACTCTCCAACAGGGAAACCAACACCGGAAAATATATTGCGGAATACCTGAAATCCATCGGGCTTGAAGTAAGGTACCCGGTTGCCAAAACCGGCGTTGTAGCTATCCTGAAAGGCGGCAAACCCGGACCCAACGTGGGTTTGCGGGCGGACATCGATGCCCTTCCTATTGTTGAACGCACCCCGGTACCTTTCGCGTCAAAAGTAAAATCAACGTATAACGGACAAGAGGTTGGCGTGATGCATGCCTGTGGTCATGATGCGCACACTGCTATCCTGATGGCCACGGCAACTGCACTTAAAAACATGCAGAAAGAAGTGCCGGGCACCATCGTTTTTTTATTCCAACCCGCTGAAGAGGGTGCGCCCAATGGTGAAGAAGGAGGCGCGCCACTGATGATCAAGGAAGGAGCGATGGATAATCCCAAACTGGATTATGTATATGGATTGCATATGGCCGCAGAAATGCCGGTTGGACAAATCTCCTACAAGTCCGGCGCACACCAGGCTTCGTCAGATCTTTTCACCATAACGGTGAAGGGTAGGGGCAATCATGGGGCGCTGCCTTGGGGCGCCATCGATCCCATTGCCGTATCGGTGCAGATCTATGAAGGGTTGCAACATATCGTGAGCCGCCAGGCAGATCTCATCAAAGCACCACTCGTGATCACCGTAGGTGCATTCAATGCCGGCGTGAGAAATAACATCATCCCCGAAACAGCAGAAATGCGCGGCACCATCCGTGCACTTGACGCAGACATGCGACTGAAAGCACACGAAAGCATGCGCCGGGTGGTGAAATCAATCGCGGAAAGTGCAGGTGCCACTGGCGAAGTCAGCATCGTTAACCAGACCCTGGTGAATTACAATGATCCGGAACTCACGAAAAAATCCGTTCCATCTTTGGTCAAAGCTGTAGGTGCAGATAAAGTGAAAGAAAGTACGTGGATCACGGCCGCAGAAGACTTTTCATTTTATGGCCAAAAAGCTCCGACCTTCTTTTTCAGCTTGGGTGCCCTGCCTCCTGCGAACGCAGGCATTAAAACAGGCGGACACCACACACCAGATTTTTATCTCGATGAATCCGGATTCGTCAGTGGTGTAAAAGCTTTTTGTTTCCTGGTCTTCAACCCTTCTAAACCCTAAACCCTACTCCCTAAACCCTACTTATAGAACGGCGTCCCCAACACTGATGCTACCCGCCGCTCCCACAAGCACATTCTGCCCAAACATAACCTTATTGTTAATGGTGCGGTATTGACTAAGCGTTCGCAACGGCTCTTTCCCTACAACAGCTTTATCTTGATCGATGGTCGTCATTACACAACGTGCGCAAAGTTTAACGCCGTGAAAATCAATGCCGTTGATTGAAAATCGATGCATATCATCTTCTGCATACGGCGCTCCGCCACTGAAAACAATATTAGGTCTGAAGCGAGCCATCGGCACAGGGGTTTCCAGCCTCGCATTTAAATCGTCAAGTGACGATTGTCCAACCAACAAAATCGGATAAGCGTCAGAAAAACTGGTGACATCATTTTTCACTGCATATCGCGGATCCACCTGGCGAAGAGATACATCCGGCATATACACCAGTTTCACATTTCTTTCCAATATTCGGGAGAACCAAACATTCACTGATCCATCCACATCCCATGCATCACAGTCATCGTCCCAAACAGTGACGCGAATTTTTTCTCCATGCACGGGCACTAATGGAAAACGGACAGATTGACCGGGATCCGACAAATCACGCACCAAAAGTTCTTTGTCCTGAATGGAGGTTCGCAATTGTGCCAGCCTCGGAAAATTTCTTTGCGTCAAAAACTGGTTGTGTTCATCCACCAACATCCACCTCCGGTCAAACTCCAATCCGCGCGAAGTCACATTCGCGACATTCACCTCAATGCCTCCGAGACTTTTTATGGGATAGATATAAAGGTTTGTGACAATTTTCATGACAGTATTGCGACAAAGATATCTTGATTAAGACAGAATTGTGACAAATAAAATGCAGGTTGAAGGTTGAAGGTTGAAGGTTGGAGGGTCGCCGCACTTCGCACTTCTCCCTTTATCTTCTCACTTCAACAACTCCCTTTATCTTCTTACTGGCAAAAAAAAACGATAGTCCTAAGACTATCGTTCCGAAACACAAACCTTGATCCTGGGTTTATGAAGGGTTCTTGAATTATCAATTGGCTGCCGTAATAAACTGTTCCATCTTAACCACTCTTGGTATCAACACCGCTACATTCTCACCAGACTCCCAACTC
>REAQ01000398.1 GCA_004294195.1 Sphingobacteriales bacterium
TGGGCGCTTGTTGTAAGAACGATGAGGAGCATGATGAAACTGAGGAAGTATCGCATGGCGATTATTTCGTCCAAAATAAAGACTAATCCCGAATAATGGACAGACTGCAATGAATAGTCATTCCGATGACAGCGGTCATTGTTCAGTCACGTGTTGTGATTTAGCTTGTGCGTTGAAAATATCAGTATATGAAAAAGGATCTTCATGATCTTATCTATACCATATGGATAGACAAGAAAACGGCTATGTTCATGCGTGATGAGCCACAGGGCACGCATCATTTTGAAGTCATACACAATGAAGCGGGCGAAAGGGAACGATTCAAGGGTGAGACCACCAACAAAACCGGCATACTCGGAAAAACAAAAGATCGACAGCCGCAGGCGCAGCACAAAGAAAACCAGGAACTCCTTCATTGGGTAAAGGAAATCGGTCATAAAGTACGCTATGCACATACTGTTCATATTCTTGGTTCGGGAACAGTCAGACATCTACTCCAGAACGAAATTGAGCAAAACAAGGAACTGCAGAACATCATCATTACCAATTCCGCCTGCCGAAAACTAACGGCAGAAGAATTTCAGGAGCGCTCACGAGAGATGCTGGCACATTAATGCTAACCATCTTAAGGGAACCAATGAACTAAGGATCATTTCCGCATTACCGCATTGCCAAATTGCCACATTTATCCCTACCTTAGGAAGACTAAACACTCTTCCTATGCCTGCTTATGTAATCAAGCTGAACGGGAAAGACTATCCCGTTGATGTGGATGCGGACATGCCCTTGCTTTGGGTGATCCGCGATGTGGTGGGATTGAAAGGAACCAAGTTCGGATGCGGGATGGCGCAGTGTGGCGCATGTACGGTGCACATCGATGGCACGCCTACCCGAAGTTGTTCTGTTCCTGCATCGTCCGCTGCCGGCAAAAACATCGTAACGATTGAAGGTGCAGATGGAGGTATTGCGGATCGAATTACAGGTTCCGCAGTGCGGCTACTGCCAAAGTGGACAGGTCATGAGTGCCGTGGCCCTGCTCAGCAACAATAAAAAACCGAGCGATGCAGACATTGATACCGCGATGCAGGGTAACCTCTGCAGGTGTGGCACCTATTTACGCATCCGCGCCGCCATCCATCGCGCAGCAGAAATGATCTGATCTTTTTTCATCCCATCAAGCTTTGCACATGCAACAGGTAAATCAAATCTCTCGAAGAAACTTTCTCAAGTATACCGGCATCACCGGAACAGGACTAATCCTCGGGATCAGTTGTAAAGACGCACCCAAGGTAGCAACCCTTGCTGAAGTAAAGGTCTGGTATGAATTCAATCCCGTCCTGCAGATTGCCAACAACGGACTGGTCACCATCTTCAATTCCAAGCCGGAGATCGGTCAGGGTGTATGGCAATCCATCCCCGCACTGATTTGCGAGGAATTAGATGTGCCCATTGAATCCGTGGTGATCAAACATACGGGCGGTGAAAAGAAATTCGGCGATATGCAGTTTGCCGGAGGCAGTTTTTCTGTGCGCTCTTCTTACCATGAGCTTCGCAAAGTGGGTGCTGCTGCAAAAGAAATGCTGGTACAAGCCGCAGCTGCAGCGTGGAAAGTTCCTGCTGCAGAATGCACAGCTTCAAACAGTGAAATCACGCACAGTAAATCCGGCAAGAAAGGTGGCTATGGTGAATTTGCCGATGCTGCATCTAAATTGAAAGCACCAGAAAAACCAGTGTTGAAAGATCCGAAAGATTTTAAGATCCTCGGCAA
>REAQ01000299.1 GCA_004294195.1 Sphingobacteriales bacterium
AGCACCTTTACGGCTATATTCTTTTACCAGTTCTTCCGCAATGATTACAGCTTCGTTTCCGGCAAGCAAAAAACCGTGAGTATAGCTGCGGTACAGATTCAACAAGAGGACAAAACGCTGCAATAAATGATCATTTTCGATACCTGTCCGGTTTGTGGCAGCGCACAGATTCAACCGGTTTTTGATGTAAAAGACTGTACGGTTTCCCAGGAGTTGTTTCCGGTATTTCACTGTAACAACTGTGCACTGCGTTTTACCAACAATGTCCCAGGTGAGCAGGAGATCGGTGCGTATTACAAGTCTGAAGATTATATCTCCCACTCCGAAACATCAAAAGGATTCATCAATAGCGTATACCACAGTGTGCGCAGAAGAACCTTGCAGCAAAAAAAATGGCTGATCAAAAACATGTCCGGAAAAGAGACGGGCACCCTACTAGATCTGGGATGTGGAACGGGTGCATTTTTGCAGGTGATGCAGGAAGCCAAATGGAAAGTCAAAGGACTTGAGCCTGATCCGGATGCACGACGAATGGCAGCTGCCAGAGGATTGGATGTTTCTGCCACCTCCCAGTTCTTTCATTTGCCTCAGGAAAGTTTTGATGTGGTTACGCTCTGGCATGTATTGGAACATGTACATCAATTACATCCGTATATGGATCAATTGAGAACCGTGTTGAAGGCAGATGGATGGTTGGTCATTGCCGTGCCCAACTACACTTCGGGTGACGCACAGCGATATGGAAAAACCTGGGCGGCCTATGATGTGCCGAGGCATCTCTATCATTTTTCGCCACAATCCATGAAGGAACTGGTTCAGCAACACGAACTAACGGTCACGGATATCCGACCGATGTGGTTTGATAGTTTTTATGTGAGCATGCTGAGCGAAAAATACCGCCAGTCGGGTAGTCTTGGTCTCGTTAAGGCTTTATGGAGTGGCGCAATGTCAAACCTTGGGGCAGCAAGGGATACCTCCCATTGCAGTTCACTGATCTATCTGATCAGGAAAGCTATTTAGGACCCTGTATTTCTATTGCTTTTTTAATGACAGGGTCGTCTGCATTCGTTACTTCGTAAAAACCTTCGGTTCGCCAGATCTGCCTTGCAGATAAGGATTTTAATCTCTCCCGGATAAAATCTTCATCCTTTTTTTTCAGAGTGGAGATGTTGACGGAATCCTTCGCTGCATAAGTAACCAGCTGGCGATACATGTCATCCGTCACTACAAAACGCGTGGCAAAGTCAGAAGCATCTTTGTATTGATCGAAACCGCTTTTGTTGCGGACGTAGTAGGTATAGATAAATCTTCCGATCGTATTCTTTCTGTACAGAAGCGCAATGGTTGAATCAATGGCCGTGGTATCAAAAGCAACAAAAATATCAGGAGTAATCCCACCACCACCATACACCAGTTTACCATTTGGTGTTTTGTATGCTTTACCGTTCGGTATTTTGCTGCTGTCTTTTGAAGACAGTTCACCACGGTGATACCTGTCAAGGATCTCATCGTTGTATTCTGAAATGCCGTTTTCATAAGGCTTCTGGATACTTCTGCCTAAGGGGGTATAATACCGGGCCACGGTCAGGCGAAGTGCGGCGCCATCGCTGAGGTTATACTGTTCCTGAACGAGTCCCTTACCGAAACTCCTGCGGCCGATGATGGTAGCGCGGTCCCATTCCTGCAAAGCACCAGCAAGCACCTCACTCGCAGAGGCAGAGCCTTCATTGAGCAGCATCACCAGTTGCCCTTCTTCAAATAATCCGCGCCTGCGGCATTTGTATTCCCTGCGGGGATGGTTAACACCTTCTGTATATACAATCAGTTTATCACCGGAAAGAAATTCATCGGCCATTTCAACGGCTTCATCAAGGATACCACCGCCATTCTCGCGGAGGTCGAAAATCAGTTTGGTCATCCCCTTACCCTTCAGCTTTTCCAGTGCCTCCATGAATTCTTCAAAGGCCGTTTCTGAAAATTTATTCAGACGGATATAGCCGGTTTGTGCATCAAGCATATAGGCAGCATCAAGTGCATAGAGTGGAATGAATCCCCTGATGATGGTGAAAGGCTGTTTTTTCCCATCGCGAAAAATGGTTACCTCAACCTTGCTCGCACGGGGGCCCCGCAACAGACCCCGGATCTTATCTCCCGTTACGCCGTTTCCGGCAACCGACGTCTGCTCCACTTGGATGATCCGATCTCCGGCTTGCAATCCGGCTTTATCGCTCGGGCCGCCCCTCAACACATTCAGAATGTGAACCGTGTCGTCAAAGATGTTGAACTCCACACCGATGCCTTCAAAACGACCGGCCAGGTCTTCGTTGACACCTGCCAGACGCTTGGCGGGAATGAAAACAGAATGGGGGTCAAGATGACCCAACACCGCGTCAATAGCCTCTTCACGAAGAGAGTCCGTATTCACGGAGTCTACGTAACGGTTACGCACAAGGTCCATCACTTCCTGGACCTGACCGGAAGGCGACATCTGCAAAACACCGGAGGCCCAGGGCATCTTGTCCCTAAGCTTATAACCCAGAAACATACCGATCACCATTGAAACCGCGAAGTAGACTGGAAACCAGACCTGTAATTTTTTATTATTCATTCCTAACCTTGTACCTTGGATATGTAAACGCGAATTTCCCGAAATAAGTTGAATTACGTATGCCAACGGTAAAATTGATCGCAGACAGTGGATCCACCAAAGCGGAATGGTGCGTGATTGGTGGGGCAAGAAAGAAGACCGTGATGACCGAGGGGATGTCGCCCTATTTTCTGAATACTGACCAGATGATGACGCTGCTGAAAACACAGCTGCTCCCCAATCTTAAGAATATTAAGATCGATGAAGTGTATTTCTATGGGACGGGCTGTAAGAGTCCCGAGAACCGAAAATCAGTGGCCAAAGCCCTGAAAGCGCATTTCCCGGATGCACATGTGGAGGTAAACCACGATCTGCTGGGCATAGCCCGGGCCTCTTGTGGAAACGAAAAGGGAATCGCCTGTATCCTCGGAACCGGTTCAAATGCCTGCTATTTTAACGGGAAGACCATCGTTAAAAACTCACCAGGGCTTGGGTATGTGTTGGGTGATGAGGGAAGTGGTGCCTACCTGGGAAGGAAAGTATTGCAATATTTTCTCTACAATACCTTTGATGAAGACCTGCGGTCAAGGTTTGATGCACTGTATGTGACCAATGCAGTGGAAATTCTGGATCATATTTACAAAAAACCACTGCCCAATCGGTATTTGGCGTCTTTTGCCCTTTTTTTAGCCGAAAACAGGGGCCATTATATGATTGAAAATATCATTGAAGATGGCCTGAATGATTTTTTCTTTCAACACCTTTGTAAATTTGGCGAGAGTTGGAAGTATCCCATCCATTTTGTAGGTAGTGTGGGCTATGGGTTCAGGGATGTGCTCCTTGACCTTGCTTCATCCTACGAATTTACGGTTGGCAAGATCCTGAAGAGTCCTATGGAAGGACTGGTTAAGTATCATCAATAAATCGACCCCTTTGGACATGAGTGCGTTTATCAAAGTCACTGAGAAAGATTCTGAGTACCGTCACCTGGAGAAAATGAGTATTCGGGAACTGCTGATCAACATCAATAATGAAGACCAGGTAGTACCGATTGCCGTTCAAAAGGCGATTCCCCA
>REAQ01000300.1 GCA_004294195.1 Sphingobacteriales bacterium
AAGCCCTTGTTTATATACTATAAGGCAGCCATCGCATTGGCATTGGGTAAACAGAAAGAAGGTCTGCTCTTGCTGGAGGAGGCCTTATACAAAGCGCCGAAATTATTAAAGAAATTCATTGAATTAAATCCCGTCATCCTGCAAGACCAGGGTGTAGTGGATGTTATTGCGCGCGCGCGGAGGAAATAACAGGTTGGAGGTTGGAGGTTGCAGCAAAACTACAACCTGCAACCTGCAACCTTCAACCTGAAAAATAACTACCTTTGCCGCTGTTTAAAACTTCCAGTATGAATTTTAATCTCTCCCAGATCCCTGATCGTGTGCTCAAACCCAGAAAGAATGGTTTAACGATGGTTATGGATAAGGGATTAAGCACTGAAGAGGTACGGAATTTTCTAAGTGCTTGCCATCCTCATGTGGATATTGTGAAACTCGGATTCGGGACTTCTTTTGTAACCCCTGCGCTTCGTGAAAAAATCGAATTATACAGGTCATATGATCTACCCATTTATTTCGGCGGAACGCTGTTTGAGGCTTTCCTGATCCGGAACCAGTTCAATGATTACATCAGTGTCTGTAAAGACTTTGGTATTGATTATATGGAAGTGAGTGATGGCTCCATCACCATTCCCCATGCGGAGAAATGCGGATACATCGAGAAGCTGACCAAGCACGGAACCGTTTTGAGTGAAGTGGGAAGTAAAGATGCAGCACATATTATCCCTCCTTACAAATGGATTGAGCTGATGCGTGCAGAACTGGAGGCTGGTTCAACCTATGTAATCGCCGAAGCCCGTGAAGCAGGTAACGTGGGTATTTACCGTGGCAGTGGCGAAGTACGGGAGGGATTGGTGCAGGAGATCCTCACGCAGATCCCCGGTGAAAAAATCATTTGGGAAGCACCACAGAAAGCACAACAATTGTATTTTATTGAGCTGCTTGGTGCCAATGTGAACCTCGGAAATATCGCGCCTACTGAAGTGATTCCGCTGGAGACCATGCGCCTCGGTCTCCGTGGCGATACTTTCCACCTCTTCCTTGATAAAGCCAAGGCATGACACGGAAGTTTGGTCTGATCGGGTATCCACTGACACATTCCTTTTCAAGAAAATATTTTACCGAGCGGTTTGCTGAGGAAGGGATAGACGCAGTCTATAACAATTACCCGATTTCGTCTATCATGGCGTTTCGTGCCTTGCAATCCACCGAAGATCTCGAAGGGATCAATGTGACGATCCCGTATAAAGAACAGGTCATTCCATATCTGGACCAGGTGTCAGCTGCCGTGAAGGAAATAGGTGCCTGCAATTGTATTCAATACAAAGAGGGGATTTGGACGGGGCACAATACAGACGCGATCGGTTTTGAACAGAGCCTGTTGAAACATTTACATTCATCACATCACAGTGCCCTTGTTCTTGGCACCGGTGGCGCTGCCAAAGCAATATGGTATGTACTTCGGAAACTCGGCATTCCGTTCATTAAAGTAAGTCGTACTTCCGGAAATGACACCCTTACCTACGAATCTCTCACCGATGAAACCATCGCTACCCACCCGTTAATCATCAACACTACGCCGCTGGGCATGTTTCCTAACGTAAACGAATACCCGAATATTCCATATAGGGCTATTGGGCAGGGGCATTATCTGTATGATCTGATCTATAATCCTGGTGTGACGAAATTCCTGGAGAAAGGAGCGGCGCAGGGAGCCACCATAGCCAATGGAGAAGATATGCTGGTGATCCAGGCCAACGAGAGCCGAAGGATCTGGGGCCTTTGATTAGTTTTTTTGTTGCTCCATCGTTTTCACCATCTCCACAATGTCAAAGAAACTTCCACCGGCAGCAGCGGGCGAAGATTCCAGCATGCTGGACCAGGCATTCAGCGTTTTGTTTGCCTTGTTTTCCTTAATGGCCGGGAGAAGATGTTGTAGTTTATAGGAGAGGCGTTTGGCTTCTCCGGAAGGGGTAGTGAAATAGATGTAATTGTTGTCTTTGTTTTTCATGGCCGTCACCAGCAGATCCGGTTCTGGCGCATCAGTAGTTGTGGTAGCAGGAGCCTCGGTTCCGGAGATGGGGTCCAACACAGCAGATGCCAATCCTGAACTGTTTGCCGATTTGTTGTTGTAATATCCTATTCCGAAAACAACCGCCGCTATGGCCGCGGCAGCAGCTACCGTCCACGGTTTCTGGTACCAGATCTTCCTTACTTTGGTAGGGGCAACTTCCTGCTGATTTAGCTGACTTGCAACAGCATCCCAGGATGATGGGGGAGGAGCGGTTTCGTATTGATAGAGTTCTTCCCGAAGCGCTGCGGGCGCATCCTGCGCAAGTTCAGTGGCTATTTGGTCCCAGGCGTTTGGCGGTGGTGGCGCCTGATAATCAAAAAGGTTTTTCTTCCATTCCATGACTGGCTCGTTTTTTTATTGGACTCTTTTTTTACCCTTGATCACATTCTGGAGAATTGCTTTTGCCCTGGCCAGCTGCGATTTACTCGTGCCTTCGCTGATGCCAAGGATATCGGCAATATCCTTATGTGTGTACCCTTCAACTACGTACAAATTGAAAACCGTTCTGTAACCCGGAGAGAGTTCCTGGATGATCTCCAGTAAATCTTTCAGGGCCAGCCGGTCAAAAGCAGTCCAGTCTTTATCTTCAATGGTATTTTCCTGGTTTTCAGTAACAGGATACATGTTCACTTTCCGACGATAATGTTCAATAGCTGTATTGACAAAAATCCTGCGGATCCATCCTTCAAAACTACCGTCACCCCTGAAACGGGTCAGGTTCTTGAAAACCTTTACAAATCCTTCCTGTAATATATCCTGGGCGTCATCTGGATTTCCGGCATACCGTAAACAGACACCATACATCTTGGGAGAATAGGTCTTGTACAACAGTTCCTGCATACGCCTGTCTCCCCTGATGCTGCCCAGGATTAAGTCGCTTTCCGATACCAGAGGGTTGTCTCCTGCCATGAATTTTTTGTGTTTTGCGTTGTCCTGCCCTTGTCAATGTGATTGCAGGAAACGAATCAGTTTGTCCAGTGCTTTTTTCCGATGGCTGAAGATATTCTTTTCTGCCATCGTCATTTCTGCGAAGGTACGGGTATCGCCATCGGGTACAAAAACTGGATCATAGCCAAATCCGTCTCCACCTCTTGGGACTTCAATGATCTTGCCAGGGCAGATGCCTTCAAACTGCCGTTCCTGGCCTCCTTGTATATAAGAGATCACTGTACGGAATTGCGCTTTCCGATTTTCCCGGCCCTCCAGCCCTTGCAATAGTTTGGAGATATTGGAACTGAAATCCCTTCCGTCGCCGGCATACCTGGCGCTTTTTACACCGGGCTCGCCTCCAAGGGCATCCACCTCCAGTCCAGTGTCTTCACTGAAACAATCCATGCCCGTCAGATCCCTGATCACCATGGATTTTTCCCTTGCATTGGCCTCCAGCGTGTCATGCGGTTCCGGGATATCGATCTCTATTCCCACCTCCCTGAGTGTTTTGATCTCCCAGTCCGTGCCCAGCGCTGCCCGGATCTCTTTCGCCACGAGGCGGTGGCGTCTTGGCGATTCGTCGCGTCGCGACGAACGGAGGTTTGCCGTCTGCGTGAAGAACACGGCGCCAGCGCGCGCGGTCAGTTCGGCTTCGTTC
>REAQ01000301.1 GCA_004294195.1 Sphingobacteriales bacterium
GCATTTCCTTCACCGAAGAAGGTGCGCAGGTCATACACTCCTCTTTGTGCACAGGCCGCCTTAAAACGGTGATCGTTACCTACCAACCATGCCACCAGGTAGCCCGCATAGGAGCCGCCGGTTACACAGAGCTTTGATGTGTCTGCCCATCCTTCAGCAACCGTTTTGTCTAATGCGGTGAGCACATCGGATGCGGGCCCGCGCGACCAGTCGTTCACATTTGCACGAAGGAAGGCCTCGGTGTATCCACCACTGCCCCTGGGATTGGAATAAACTACGCCATAGCCCTTTGCACAGAAGTACTGAAACTCATGCCACATAGAACTTTCACCAGGTCCCCACATCGCAGAAGGACCGCCGTGGATCTCCAGCAGGAGCGGATATTTTTTGCCAGGTGTATAGTTGGCGGGTTTCATCACCCAATATTCCACTTCCTGCCCTGCGTTGTTTGTGAAAACATGCTTTTCCGGCATCACCAACTTTTTTGATTTCAGCCAGCTGCTGTTCAGCTCCGTGATCACCTTCACATTTTTCATAGCCGCATCGCCTGCATACACTTCATAAGGACTTTCTACCGATATCTTAACGAAAGCAATTTTATCTTCCTTGATATCAAAACTGCTGATGCCTTCATTTAGGCTACCCATTACCGTTACCTGTCTGGTAAGTGGATCGATGCGTTGAATAACGGTTCCTCCGTTAGACGGCGTAGAAACATAGAGGTACTTATCACCCTTACCCCAAACCATATCTGATTTGTTTCGATCAATATTAACCTCGATGGGAGGCTGTTTGCCGTCCATGGATATGATGACGAGACCGGGCGTAGTATTGAACTGCGCACGGCCCTTCAGATAGGCCAGGAATTTTTTATTGTTAGACAAGGCGCCGTTAAAATGCCTTGCGTCTTTTCCACCTGTTAGTTTGGTAAGATTTGAGCCATTGGTGTTCACGGTATAGATGGCCTGTTCCTGTGATTTGTCCGGAGTATTGAAAGAATCCAGGTTGGCTTGTACCATCATCAGTGTTGGCGAGATGAATTGAGGATTGCTAAAAGAGAAGAATCCTTTGGTTACTGGCAAGGCTTTACTTTCAGGTGTGATGTCTGTGATATACACATGGGAGATGCTCCACTCGCCGCTGGTGCTGGCCTCGCCCTGAAATTGAAGCCGGTTGATGACCTTGGCTTTTTTATCGGCCTCATTTTTAGCCAGCCAAGCCCTGATCTGATTGATATCGCCGTCAGGATCTGCTTTGGCATCGTTTGATATCAAGGCATCGTTACCCCGTCCTGGCTTTTCCAGTGGAAAGGGAGTGCCTGATTTACCCGGATTCAGGGTGCTATCGTTTGCATATTCTTTGGCATTGAAAGAAGTGGTAAATGCAATTTGTTTGCCATCGGGGCTCCAGACGGGGTTGGATGCGCCGGATTTAATCTTCGTCAGTTGCTTGGCATCTCCGCCATCAAATCCCATCAGAAAGACCTGCGGTTTTTCGTTAACGATCCGCACAAATGCGAGCGTCTTTCCATCCGGACTCCAGGCGGGTTGCGCGGATGATTCTTTGGCCCAGGTGATCTGCCTTGCTGACCCGGTCAGATCCGTTTGCGCGATCCATATCTGAGAGAAGTATTGATCTTCGTCACCCGTACGATCGTCTTTTTGGATATTGGTCACTACAAAGGCCACTGTTTTCCCATCGTCAGTCAGGGTGATACTGCTGGCCTGCTTCACTTTGAGAAGATCACTTAACTTGATCAGATCGGTACCATTCTGGGCACTCGCGAGGAATGGAAGGCCAGACAGGATAAGTAGAAGAAGGCGCAAGTGACGCATGGGAATCCGGTTTTGTGTTAGACGCCGAATATAAAGTTTTCTTTACTTTGAGTCAAATCAACAGCAACATGGGACAACGGATATGGTTAGTTGTTTTTTTGGTCTCGATGGGTTTGAGCACAATAGCGCAGCGCGGGAGCGATATTCATTGGACCAGTGATGGAAAAGGATTTACGTTTCTGAAGAATGGAGGTATCGTTCGCATGCAGGTGGGGAATGACAGGGAGGAAACCCTGTTGGGCAGGGACCAACTGAAAGTGAATGGCCAGTCGCTTGACATTGAGTCTTATCAATTCAGTGAAGATGGTAAGCAGGTGATGCTGTTCACAAATTCTGCGAAAGTGTGGAGATATAATACCCGTGGTGATTACTGGGTGTATGCTTTCCAGGGTAAAACCATTCGGCAATTGGGAAAGGGTAGGCCATCGCAAAGCCTGATGTTTGCCAAGTTTTCTCCAGACGGCAAGAAAGCTGCATATGTAAGCATGAAGAACATCTATGTGGAGGATCTGGCAACAGGCACAGTGAAAGCGTTAACCACTGATGGTAAAGACAAGATGATCAATGGAACATTCGATTGGGTATATGAGGAAGAGTTTTTTTGCAGGGATGGATTTCGATGGAGTCCTGACAGCAGACGCATTGCTTATTGGCAGGTGAATGCCAAGGGCACAAGAGATTACTATATGATCAATCATACGGATTCCATTTACCCCATTATCGTTCCGGTTGAATATCCGAAAGTAGGGCAACCCATTTCGAAGGTCAGGATTGGTGTGGTGGATATTGCTACTGCAAAGACAAATTGGATGAATATTCCTGGTGAGGCAGATAAAAACTATCTCGTGCGGATGGAGTGGATGAAGAATGGGAGTGGTGTGATTACTCAGCAGTTGGATCGCAAGCAACAGGTGTCTACATTATATACCTGCGATGCCACTACGGGTGCGGCGCGCAACATCTACCAGGAAAAAGATGCAGCATGGGTTGATATCCTTGCCGCCTGGGATCAGGATTATGCCGATGGAGGATGGGATTGGCTCAATAAAGGGAAGGAATTTATCTGGAGCACAGAGAAAGATGGCTGGAGGCATTTGTATAAAGTGGGGCTGGATGGGAAAGAGCAATTAATTACTAGCGGCGACTTTGATGTGATGGATATCGTGAATGTTGATGAGCGAAACAATAAAGTATATTTTCTCGCTTCCCCGCAAGATGCCACCTCTCTTTACCTGTATAGCGCAACGCTGGACGGGAAGAAAGTGGAACGGATGAGCCCGGCTAATCAGTATGGCTCTCACAAGTACAAGGTTTCACCTGGTGGATTGTTTGCCTATCACAGTTTCTCAAATTATTACACGCCTGCGGTGAATGAATTCATTTCCCTGCCGGATCATAAAGGTGTTGGCGGGAACAATCGTGTAGACGATGCATTGAAACGCGCAGACAGCTCGCAGACTGATATCAAATTCTTCACCATCAAAACGGTTGATGGTGTGGAGATGGATGGCTGGATGCGAAAGCCCAGGCAAATGGATCCGGGCAAGAAATATCCCATTGTATTTTACGTGTATACGGAACCGTGGGGGCAAACCGTAAAGAACAGTTTCGGGGCTACTGACAATTTTTTATACAATGGAGATATGATGGCCGATGGATATATCTATGTGAGTCTTGACAACCGTGGTACGCCGGTTCCCAAAGGACGCGATTGGCGCAAGTCTGTATATCGGAAAATAGGATTGGTAAATATCCGCGACCAGGCGATGGCTGCCAAGGAACTACTCAAGCTTCCTTATGTGGATACTTCGCGCGTT
>REAQ01000302.1 GCA_004294195.1 Sphingobacteriales bacterium
CGGGTAATCACCACTTCCTGGTACACCATTCTGCATATCCCACATTCCTATGGTTGGTCCAGCCGCATGGCCATGGGTTCCTAACGGATGTGTATAGATGCTGGGCACAATACCTTCAGCCTTCGCCTGGGCCAACGCCGCCGCCAGCATTTTGTTTCCAGTAGTGCCCTCTTTAAACTGACTGGTCAGCAGGTCCTGAAGCCGGTTGCCATTACTGAATGCCTTCTTAAGGCTTTGCGGCATACTCGTTTCTCCTGGCAACAAAACATAAGCATGTTGCTGTATGTCTGTGTTTAATCGCAGATACGTAATCCCCACATCACAATGCAAAAGATCCCCGGGCATGATCACCTGATCTTTGGGACGATTAGAAAAACTGCGAAGATGTTCAAAATTCTGCGGATCATTCCGCTGCACATCCACGGATGGATGGAACCAAGTATCCAGTCCTAGTTCACGATACTTCGACCGGAACCACCAAACCACATCATCGGTTGTAGTGATGCCGGGCGTGATCACTTTTTCCGAAAATGCCTCGGAAATAAGATCATGCGTGATCTGCACCAACTGAGGATAGATCGCCATTTCGCGCTCCGTCCTTGTTTCCAGCCAGCTCACGCCAAGTTTCTCGGCGGAGACCAGTTTCTTTGCATCCCCACCCAGCCGCTTGGCCAACTCCTGGTACTCAGTATGATCTATACCATCTGCATGGCCGAAATCAATGGATGTATTGACGCCGATCTTTTTCGGGTTTCTTGTTTTGATGATATCGATGAGCGCATCCCATTGATCCGGGAATTTCTGCATATCCCATGAAGCCTTGATGGTCTCGCCCACATTGTACCTGGCTATGGCCAGTTTATCAAATTGTTTTTTAGCAGGATCATTGTAAAACACAATGATGGTGCGCCTTCTGGCGGAAAGCCATGTGGCGGGCAAAAAGGTTTTGATGATTGGATCTTCATTGTACTCCCTGGAAATGATCACCCACATATCAATGCCGGCTTTCTCCATCAATTGTGGCAAAAGATTGTTCACTCGGTCCGCAAGGATCTCATCGATCACAACTGCCTGCTCCCGTGGGCTTAGGATTTGGGCATTCACAAAAAAAGTACAGCAGAGAAAAACAGATGTCAGAAATATACGCATGTGCAGTTTGGTTTCTATAGGCCAATTTAAGCAATCCATGCGGTTGAAGGACCTTGTCTGCTTCAGGATTTCTTCTTCAGCACAGAAATAATGATACCACTGGAGATGATACATAGAATACCAATGAAGGAAAGCCAGTCTGGGAAAGCATCTCCAAGTATCAATCCGAAGATGAGCGAAAAGACGATATTACTATACCCGATGGCGGACACTAGTCCGGGCTTGTCTGAACCATATGCCCTGGTAACAAAGTATTGACCAAATAAAGCAGTGACCCCTAATACCAGAATGATGATCCATTGCTGAATACTGTCTGGCCACTTCCAGGCAATCACAAAAAGGTCATTTGCTGGAACACCCAAACCGTGATGGACCCAAAGTGAAATGGACGGAAGGATCACGCCAGACAACAAGAAACTCAGCACAATGATCCTGCTGTCATAGTATTTAGAAAGTCTTCCAACGGTGAGATAGGCGATGGCCGATGTGATGCCCGAGATCAATCCCGCAAAATGATCATACCAAGGTGAGCTGCTGAAACCGGGTTTGTAGATCATGAGCATCCCCAGAAAGCCAAGGATAACGGCAAGGGTCACCCGATGTCCGTGATAGTCGCCGAAAAATATAAAACCAAAAACGGCGATGAATAATGCCGAGGTTAAGTTGTAGGTCATGGCCGTACCCAGCGGCATATGGAGGATGCAATACAATAAGGTGTACAATGCCGTGGTGCCCATCAGTCCGCGGAAAGCCAGCCAGCCCAGTTTTCCGCCGGTTTGAACTGGCGGCTTGAAGAGCAAGCCAATCATCAGAAAAACCAGTCCTACCGCATTTCGGTAAAACACCAACTGACCCGCATTGAAATCGCCTTTCAACAGTTTAGCTGCGGCACCCATGGTAGAGAAACCCAGTGCAGCCAGTAGCATGAAATAAATGCCGGCATATTTTTTCTGCATAGCCGAGACGAAGGTATACAATTCAGGGTGGTCCCTCCGGGCTAAAGCTTCACAAGACGCTCCACCGCTTTCTCGAGGGTTGCTTGCTTTTTGGAAAAACAAAAGCGTAGCACCTTATCATCTTTCCCATCCTGATAAAATGCAGAAACCGGAATGGTGGCAACACCTATTTCTTTGGTGAGCCTGATGGCGAAGTCTTTGTCGCCCTCTTCTGAAATCTTCTCGTAAGTGCCACAAATGAAATAGCTTCCGTAAGAAGGTTGCAAACTGAACTTGGTTTGCTTCATCAGGGAGATGAAATAATCGCGCTTAGTCTGTAATTCACCGGCCAAACGAAGATAGGCCTGCTCATTGAACAGATATTCTGCAAGGGCTACCTGCGTAGGGGTAAAACAACTGAAGGCATTGAACTGATGAACCTTCCTAAACTCCTTCATCAATGCAGCAGGAGCCACACAGTATCCTTGCTTCCATCCGGTACAGTTGTATACCTTGCCAAATGAAAAGCAGACAAAGCTTCTTTCCAAAAGTTTTGGATATCGAAGCACGGACTGGTGCTCGATGCCGTCAAAGATCAAGTGCTCATACACTTCATCTGAAACGATGAAAATATTAGTACCCTCAGTGATCCGCTCAAGCTCAAGCATATCGACTTTTGACAAAACGGCACCGGTAGGATTATGTGGACTGTTAATGATAATAGCCTTTGTCTTGGGTGTGATGGCTTTCTCTACCGCCTGCCAATCCACTCCATACCCTGGAACTTTCAATGGGATCAGGATTGCTTTCGCTTTATTGATCTCGATGTTGGGCACATAGCTATCATAAGAAGGCTCCAGCACAATCACTTCGTCTCCTTCTGCAAGAATGGTGGTGAACGCGGTATAAATCGCATAGGTACCGCCGGGTGTGATGGTGATCTCGTTTGCAGGGTCAACCTTTGCACCGTAGATCCGCTCTATCTTTGCGGCGATGGCATTCCGTAGTGAAGGTAAACCAGGCATGGGTGCATATTGGTTGTGACCAGATGCCATGGCTTTTGCTACAAGCTGGTGTAATTCCTGATCCATCGGATAATCGGGAAAACCCTGACCGAGATTGATGGCGCCGGTTTCTGCGGCCAGGCCAGACATGATGGTGAATATATTGGTGCCTACTTTAGGGAGTGGGGAACTGATTTGCATGAGTGGATAAAACGTAAAATTAAGGCAAAGGACGGGCATCCTTATTTTTTGCCGGAAGTCTTTTGCTTACCCTCCTTACTCAGGGTCATTTCTGTACGCCGGGTCATCGTTTTAATAAAGTCTACTTTCCGGAACCGAAGCGCACTCCAGTCGTCATCTATAGAAACCAGTGATACAGGTTCATATCCATGATCTCCCAAGGCCTGCCATCCATCGTCTCTTGTGATGTCTGATTTGTATTTTTTCGATGTTTTCTTGGGATACACCATCCACAATACGCCATCGGCCTCCAAAATACTGTTGATCACCTTTGCAGCCTTTTGCACATCTGCAGGCTTTTGTACAAAATGGATCACAATGGCATTCATCATAACTACTGGTTTTGTATGATGGCAGTGGCTTCAATTTCGATCAAGTACTCTGGTGCAATCAACTTTGATACTTCTACCATTGTGGTACAAGGTCTGATCTCCCCAAAAAATTCACCGTGGGCCTTGCCAAACTCCTCCCATCTTGAAATATCTGTTACAAACATGCGCGTACGTACAACATCCTTCATCTCTGCGCCGGCCTTGTCAAGGATAGCGGCAATTTTTTCCAGGATGAAGCGGGTTTGCAAATACGCAGAATCCCCTCCCTGTAACCGGCTTTGGTCATCAACAGCTACCGTCCCGGTAACTTCTATGATGTTCCCAACCTTTACCGCCCTTGAATAACCAACGATGGCTTCCCATTTGGCTCCTGAAGAATAATTGATTCTGCTCATGAGAGCAATTTAATCAAGTTATGCTTTAATTTTAGTTTATCGAATCAATAACATTCACGTATCATTTTCAACACATGAAAAGAACAGCAACAGCCGTCTGGAACGGCTCTGGTAAGGAAGGTGGTGGTCACCTCAGCTCACAATCCGGCGTTTTAGCCAACACGCAATATTCATATCTCTCCAGATTTGAACAGGGCATCGGCACGAATCCTGAAGAATTGGTAGCTGCCGCACATTCAGGCTGCTTTAGTATGAAACTCGCATTTGTACTCGGTGCTGCAGGGTTCACGCCTGAATCCATCGAAACAACCTGCACCATCACACTAGACAATGGAGCCATAACTTCATCTGTACTTGATCTGAAGGCTAAGGTACCCAGCATTGATGCTGCAAAATTTCAGGAATGCGCCACAGATGCAAAACTGAATTGCCCCATCAGCAAACTACTCAACACAGAGATCAGTTTGAATGCAGAACTTCTCTAAGCAATACAACTGTTTTTTAAGCCCCATCGCAGGATGGGGCTTTTTAATGCCTATGTATGCGAAAATTGGTTCTCATCGTAGATACATCACTGGATGGTATAGTGACTGATCAACTCACTTCATTGCTATTCACTACTCCGGCTTCAAAATCACGAATGTTTGTAAGCGTAACGAGCGAAATCTGTTCCAGCGCTTCGTGCGTAAAAAATCCCTGGTGCGCCGTGATCAATACATTCGGGAACGACATCAACCTGCCGATCATCTCATCCTGAACAATACTCTCTGAAAGATCTTTGAAAAATAATTTCTCTTCCTGTTCATACACATCGATACCCAGATACCCGATCTTGCCTTGTTTGAGTGCCACCAATACGTCTTTGGTATTGATCAGCGCACCCCTGCTGGTATTGATGATCATCACCCCTTGCTTCATGTGTTGCAATCGATCACTGTTAATGATGTATTTGGTTTCCGGAGTAAGCGGGCAGTGTAGTGAAACGATATCAGCCTCCGCCATTAATTGGTCAAGTTCAACATATGCAATCCCCAATGCCTTTAGAGCATCTGAGGGATAAAGATCATAGGCAAGCACTTTTGCCCCAAAGCCCAGCATGATCCTAGCAAAGGCCTGACCGATCTTTCCGGTTCCTATAATACCGATGGTGCGGCCGTGAATATTGAAGCCGTTCAAACGCTCGAGTGAAAAATTCTGTTCTCGCACCCGGTTATATGCCTTGTGGGTTTTCCGTGCAAGGGTGAGCATCAAGGCCACGGCGTGTTCCGCAACGGCTTCCGGAGAATAAGCGGGAACCCTGCGCACACTGATCCCGTGCGCCTTAGCGGCAGGCAAGTCCACATTGTTGAAGCCGGCACATCGCAAAACAATCAACTTTATACCATTGGTTGCAATGGCTGCAATGGTTTCGGCATCCAATTTATCATTTACGAATACACATACTCCGCCAAATCCCTGAGTAAGGTTGGCGGTCTGCATATTCAGGGGTGCTTCAAAAAAAACAAGCTCCTGCGCGGGATTTGTATTGTATCGGGAAAAATAATCCCTGTCGTAAGACTTGGTACTGAACACTGCAATGCGCATGGGTGTTGATTTAGTTCTTTAAAGGTACTTGATTTGAGATCGATGGGTGAAATCGGTGAAACAAGGCCTTAGTACAAGACTTGTAGTACTTTTACACTTCAATTTTTCTTTTTGAGCGCCACCGTATATTTGTTTACTCCTCCGTTCACGCAACTCAATACGCCTTATCCGGCAATTGTTCAACAGCGTAGCGGAGAAAGGCATCGTCCTCAGCGCCAATGCGCGCAGGATCATGGCATTCAGGGAAGACTATGTACAAACGGTTGAACCTGTGATTCAGTTCCTGCAAGGGAAAATGCCAACCCTTGCCCAGCAAATTGCAGGCAGGCATTTTCTACCCGAGGCCTCGAGGTTTTCGCAAATAGATGACCTTCATTGGGCCTTCGGTACGATGGGTACGCAGGACCGTGCAAAACACGTGGCCACCATGTACCTGGAAGACCTCAGCGATTTCATCCAGGAAGCAGTGGACCCGCATTTTGGATTCTCCAGGTACGCAGAAAAGCTGGGTCGCTCTGCGGCTCGTTTTGATGAACTGCACGAACACCTTCAGCAGCCATATACATTTATCGATGAGATCATGATCCATCTGCTCGAAAAACAGATGGCATCCGTTGATCCACTACTGGTAGCCATTTCGGTGCCGTTTCCGGGAAACCTTTACGCAGCACTGCGCTGCGGGCAATGGATTCGCAAAAATCACCCTAAGGCTAAAGTAGCCATGGGCGGCGGTTTTGCGAATACCGAACTGAGGTCGCTGTCTGATCCACGTGTATTTGAGTATTTAGATTTTATAACTCTTGATGATGGCGAAGCGCCAGTGGAACAGCTGATCAAATATGTACAGGGAGAAACGGATCTGGCATCTTTGAAACGATGCTTTTACCGGGAAGACAACAAGGTGATCTACCAGAACAACAGTTTATGCAAGGACTATTCATTTGCGGAAGTGGGCACGCCTGATTACAGTGACCTAGTACTGGATCAATACATATCGGCCATTGAAGTCGTGAATCCGATGCATAGCCTTTGGAGTGATGGCCGTTGGAACAAACTAACCATGGCACATGGATGCTATTGGGGCAAATGTACATTCTGTGATATCTCGCTTGATTATATCAAAATCTATGAACCCGTAACGGCTTCATTGCTGGCAGACCGAATGGAGGCCATGGTTAAGCAGACAGGGCAAACGGGATTTCATTTTGTGGATGAAGCAGCACCACCTGCATTGATGCGGGCACTCGCACTGGAGATCATCCGCAGAAAAATGGTAGTCAGTTGGTGGGCCAATATCCGGTTTGAGAAAAGTTTTACTCGAGATCTTTGTTTGTTGCTCAAACGTTCCGGATGTATTGCAGTGAGTGGAGGTCTTGAAGTGGCTTCAGATCGGTTACTCACGCTCATTCAGAAAGGAATTACGGTGGCGCAAGTGGCGAGGGTCAGCAAATCCTTTACGGATGCCGGAATCATGGTGCACGCTTACTTGATGTATGGCTTCCCCACACAAACGGAACAGGAAACCATTGATTCGCTCGAGATGGTTCGGCAGATGTTTGCAACAGGCGTGCTGCAATCTGCTTTTTGGCATTTGTTCACTATGACGGCCCATAGTCCTGTAGGGCTTGAACCAGCGAAATTTAAAGTGCAAAAGCAAACAGAGACCGTTGGCAGTTTTGCAAACAACGATATAGACCATATTGATCCTACCGGTGCCGATCACCTGCAGTTTAGTTTTGGACTCAAGAAAGCCCTACATAATTATATGCATGGCATGTGCTTTGATTGGCCCTTGCAAAAATGGTTTGATCATCGGGTGCCAAAAACAACAGTATCGCCGGATTTCATCCAGCAAGCCGTAGATGGAGATGAATACATGCAGGGCAAAACTCGAAAACTAGTGTGGCTTGGTCGGGACCCATCGGCACAAACCGTCACAAGGTCCAAAAAAGGAAACAGCTGGGAAATGTTAGAGATCAGGTTCCTGACACATAAAAATGAGTTGGTGATCCAGGTGGATCCTGCAAAAGGGAAATGGCTGATGGAAATACTGCCTTCGATGCGCATAGGATCAGCTCCTTTAAAGACGGTGCAGATGCTGCAGGCAGACTACGAAGCCAAGGGCCTGGAAGATTTTGAACTATTCTGGGATAACAAGCCGGTCAACGGTTTATTTAAAGCCGGACTTTTACATCTTTGAATCATGATGCATGTTGATTAGATCAAATCCCACTATGAGAAGATTCCAATGGTTCTTTGTTGCTGCACTCTTGTTCAGCGCACAGTTGTTTGCCCAGAAACCTAAAGGCGGGATTGGTCTTGCCCTTGCAGGGGGAGGAGCCAAAGGTCTCGCACATATTGGTATCCTAAAAGCGATTGACTCTGCGGAATTGAACATCAATTACGTTACGGGAACCAGTATGGGTAGTATTGTGGGCGGCTTGTACGCAGCGGGCTATTCCGGGGAT
>REAQ01000303.1 GCA_004294195.1 Sphingobacteriales bacterium
ACCTTCCCCTTGCCGATTGCGTTAGCGAGCAGCTGGGATATGGCAATGATCGAAAAAACGGCAAGAACGGCCGCATTGGAAGCTACTGCCGATGGTATGAACTGGACCTTTTCACCGATGGTTGACATCGCCCGCGATCCGCGCTGGGGCCGCGTTTCCGAAGGTTCTGGTGAAGACCCTTTCCTTGGTTCCGCTATTGCTCGTGCGATGGTGAAAGGATATCAAGGCAAGAGCCTCGCAGATAAAACTACATTGATGGCCTGCGTGAAACATTTCGCTCTTTATGGCGCTGCTGAAGCAGGACGAGACTACAACACCACGGATATGAGTCGGCTCCGCATGTACGAAACCTACCTCCCTCCTTATAAAGCTGCACTGGATGCAGGCGCGGGCAGCATCATGACTTCTTTTAATGAGATCGATGGGGTACCCGCTACCGTGAACCGCTGGCTGCTGAACGATGTGCTGCGCAAAGAATGGGGATTCAAAGGATTTGTGGTGACAGACTATACTTCCATCAACGAAGTGATTGACCATGGCGTGGGCAATCTTAAGACCGTTTCCGCCCTTGCCCTAAAAGCCGGCGTGGATATGGATATGGTGGGCGAAGGATTTCTGACCACCCTTAAGAAATCACTTGCTGAAGGAAAGGTTACACAAAAGGAAATTGACGATGCCTGCAGGCGCATCCTTGAAGCAAAATATAAACTCGGTCTTTTTGAAGATCCGTATCGTTACCTCGATGCCACTCGGGCAAAAAATGAAGTGCACAGTGCAGATAAGATCGCTGCTGCGCGTGAATTTGCCCAGCGTTCTATGGTATTGTTGAAAAACAACAATAACCTTTTGCCGTTAAAAAAATCCGGCACCATTGCCGT
Source organism: Sphingobacteriales bacterium (assembly GCA_004294195.1). Lineage (GTDB taxonomy): Bacteria > Bacteroidota > Bacteroidia > Chitinophagales > Chitinophagaceae > Pollutibacter. Next base: position 879 of record REAQ01000303.1, read on the forward strand.
GGTAGGTCCATTAGCCAACTATGGCAAGGATATGATGGGTACCTGGGCCGTAAGTGGAGTGGCTGATCATGGTGTGTCTGTGGTGAAAGGGCTTACCGATGCAGCCGGCAGCAGTGCATCCATCGTGTATGCCCGTGGCGCCAACCTTACAGAAGATACCAACCTGCTGAAAAACGTAAGTGTGTTCGGTAAACAATATGAAAAAGGAGATCCCCAGCAGTTGCTGAACGAAGCCCTGGCAGCGGCAGCCAAAGCCGATGTAGTGGTTGCGGTACTTGGTGAAAGCTCTGAGTTCACGGGAGAAGCCGCCAGTCGTTCCGACATTAGCATTCCTGAAAGCCAGCGCAACCTTTTGGAAGCACTGGTGAAAACAGGTAAGCCAGTGGTGGTTGTGCTGCTGACCGGAAGACCACTCACCATTGAGAGAGAATCACAAATCGCTAATTCAATCTTGCTCGCATGGTTTGGTGGCGATGAAACTGGCAATGCTGTTGCTGATCTGCTTTTTGGTGCGTATAATCCATCCGGCAAGCTACCGATGACTTTCCCTCGCAACGTCGGCCAAATTCCGATCTACTATTCTGTCAAGCGCACGGGCAGGCCGCAAGGCGATGGACCAACCGCAAAGTTCCGTTCCAACTATCTTGATGTGCCCAATACACCGCTATATGCGTTTGGCTATGGCCTGAGCTATACGCAGTTTAGTTATGGCGATGTGAGTCTGAGTAGTGCCACAATTACCAAAGGCCAATCCACCAAAGCGAGGGTAACGGTTACGAATAGTGGAAGTTATGATGGCGAAGAAGTGGTGCAATTATATATTCATGATTTATATGCTTCTGTGACGCAGCCGGTGAAGAAAATGATCGGGTTTCAGAAGATTTTCCTGAAAAAAGGAGAAAGTAAAGTGGTGGAGTTTACGATCACGGAAGATGATCTGAAGTTTTATAACAATAATCTGCAGCCTGTATCTGAGCCCGGAGATTTTACGGTGTTTATTGGAACGAGTTCGGATAATGTGAAGAGCACTAAGTTGGTGCTTAGATAGAAATCAATCATACAGTAATACAGTCATTCAGGAAGCCGGAAGTTGGCAACCTTGCATCCTGGAGGGGTTCCCGAATTTCAGGATACCATCTTCAGATTTCCTGAATGACTGTATTACTGTATGGCAGTATTTCATCACAGCTCCTCAGAACGCTGCGGCATATGATCATACTCTCCCTTGAACGCATAATACCCAAAGATCATCAACCCAATGGCGATGGGAATAAAGACCACAACAAACACTCCCCACTGAATCTTTGTATCGATGACCGGCTTTTTTGCGATCTCGGCAAGTGCGGTATTCACCAGGAAAAATATGGCGACAGGTCCCAACAGCATCCATACCACACCCATATATCTTTTTATTGCGTTCATATCGGTTAATCGTTTACGTTAGGATCAATCTTGTTATTGATATATAAAGCACCAATCACCAGACTCACCGCTGCAATAATAATGGGATACCAAAGCCCAACAAGCTTATCACCAGTATAAATCGTGGTCAGTAAAGTAGCAATGAACGGTGTGAGTCCGCCGAATACGCCATTACCCACGTGATATGGGAGCGACATGCTCGTGTACCGGATCTTGGTGGGAAACATCTCCACGAGGAAAGCCGCAATAGGTCCGTATACCATCGTTACAAAAACAATTTGCATGAAGACCAGAAAGACGAATTTCCAGTAGACCATGCCAAATAATTTCTTCTCCATGATTTTTACCTCGCCTATATGAACAGGGCCGCTTTTAAATACGGTATCTGTCCGCACTTGTTTGAATTGCAACTGCTCTGGGTAAACATACAGCGCAGAGGTGGTCACCAGTGAATCCATTGAACCAGGAATGAGTGCCGCTTTGCGTTCTGCCTGTCCTTCCGGAACAGGTGCTGGCATTTCCCGTACGGCAAGATTGGTGAGCGACAACTCAAGAAACTGCTTATAGATAGGCCGATAAAACAAAATCCCCGCCAGCATTCCCACCAGCATGATCCACTTGCGCCCCACCCTATCGCTCCAGGAACCAAAAACCACAAATAGCGGCGTAGCAAATAGAATTGCCCAGATGATGATGGTGCGGCTCTGATCAAAATCAATCTTACAAACATTCTCGATAAAACTCTGTGCATAGAACTGACCGGTGTACCAAATCACGCCCTGGCCCATCGTGGCGCCAAACAGTGCAAGCAACACCATCTTTAAGTTGGCTTTGTGTATAAAACTTTCCTTCAGTGGATTCACGGATATCTTGCCTTCGGATTTCAGTTTGGTAAAAAGTGGTGATTCTTTCATCCGCATCCTGATATAGATAGAGACGATGACCAAAAGAATGGACACAAGGAAAGGAATCCGCCAGCCCCAATCGTTAAACTTAGCGATAGACACCTGCGGATCGGGATCCAGTGCATGCCGCGTCAGCAGGATCACACCCAATGAAACAAATAATCCGAGTGTTGCCGTGGTCTGTATCCATGAAGTAAAATATCCGCGCCGGTTTGGTGGCGCGTGTTCAGCTACATAAGTAGCAGCACCGCCGTATTCACCCCCAAGGGCAAGTCCTTGTAAGAGTCGCAGGATCAACACAATAATTGGTGCGGCAAAGCCGATGCTTTCGTAAGAAGGCACGAGACCAATTGCAAAGGTTGACCCACCCATAAGGATGAGGGTGAGCAGGAAGGTATATTTTCTACCGATGAGATCCCCGAGACGGCCAAACAC
>REAQ01000304.1 GCA_004294195.1 Sphingobacteriales bacterium
CGGTGCTTTCTGTTGCATTGATGCTGGAATATTTCGGATTGCAGAATGAAGCGGACCATGTGAGACTGGCGGTGGATTGGACCCTGGAACATGGATTTGTAACGAAAGATATTGATCCCGTGAATTTCTATTTCACCTCTACCATTGGTGAACTGATCTCAGATCATATCAGCAATAAATTTCCCAGTGCGATCAATAAAGCAAACATCGAACTGAGAAAATCAACGATCATTTAGACAAACGCATGGCAAACTATTATAACAAAGACACGGTACTTTGGCTCAATGGAGAGATTGTAAGATCTGCAGAAGCAACAACAGATCTTTACGGGCAAACCCTGCACTATGGCTATGGTGTGTTTGAAGGGATCCGCTCCTACAAAACGGCATCGGGAGAAACTAAAATTTTTAAACCCGTTGAACACTATGAGCGATTGCAAAAATCCGCAGAAGCCTTGAATTTGCCTTATACCTGGAACGTACAAGAGCTCATTGATGCTACTTACCAGGTATTGGCAAAAAATAATCAGCAGGACGCTTACATCAGACCATTGGTTTATGCCCCTGCGAACATGAGTTTCAATCTCAATACGGAATCACATCTCGCGATTATGACCTGGGAGATGCAGCCCTTCCTTGGGGATAAGCTGCTAAGGGTGTACAGTTCACCTTTCCAAAGACCGAATCCAAAAGGTTTTTACATCCATGCAAAAGCGGCGGGGCACTATGTGAATTCAATTTTGGCCAGCCAGGATGCTAAGGCAAAAGGATTCGACGAAGCTTTGTTAAGTGATATGAATGGTTACATAGCGGAAGGCCCGGGTGCTAATATCTTCTTTGAGAAAGACGGTGTAATGTATACACCTGCTGCGGGAAATATACTTACAGGAATCACAAGAGCCACTGTTCTGGAGATCTGTGCCGAGCTCGGTATTCCGGTAGTGCAAAAGCAATGCACCATAGAAGAATTGTTTGCTGCTGACGCTGCTTTCTTCTGCGGCACGGCGGCCGAAGTGATTGGTTGGCAATCCATCGATCAATATCAGTTCCCACTTGCATGGAACGAAAGCCTGGGTAGAAATATACAGACTCAGTATAAAAACATCGTAACAGAAAAGCAGACCGCTGCACTTAGTCTATAGTATGGAATTGAATAAATACAGTAAGGTACTTACACAGGATGTGACCCAACCGGCAGCACAAGCGATGTTGTATGGCATCGGCCTTACGGATGAGGATATGAAAAAAGCGCAGGTAGGTATTGCCAGCATGGGATATGATGGCAACACCTGCAATATGCACCTCAATGATTTGGCTGCATCCATTAAAAAATCCATCTGGGCCAATGATCTTGTGGGACTAACCTTCCACACCATCGGTGTGAGTGACGGGATGAGCAACGGAACACCCGGCATGCGGTATTCACTGGTGAGCAGGGATATCATTGCAGACTCCATTGAAGCCGTTTGTGGCGCACAATATTATGACGCCCTAATTGCAGTACCGGGATGTGATAAAAACATGCCTGGGTCTGTGATTGCGATGGGCCGTTTGAACAGGCCATCCATTATGGTCTATGGAGGAACGATTGCACCGGGCCATTACAAAGGCCAGGACCTGAATATCATTTCTTCTTTTGAAGCACTGGGTCAGAAAATTGCAGGGCAATTAAGTGATGGAGATTTTAAAGGTATTGTGATGAATTCCTGTCCGGGCCCTGGTGCCTGCGGCGGTATGTATACGGCCAATACGATGGCATCTGCAATTGAGGCATTGGGCATGAGCCTACCCTACTCTTCTTCCAATCCGGCGATCAGTCCGGAAAAACAGAAAGAGTGCGAAGACGCAGGTAAAGCGATCCGTTTGTTATTGGAGAAGAACATCAAGCCCAGTGATATCATGACGCGCAAAGCATTTGAGAATGCGATCCGTGTGTTGATGGTGCTCGGCGGTTCCACGAATGCCGTGCTTCACCTCATCGCTATGGCGAAGAGTGTAAGCGTAGCATTGACCCAGGATGATTTCCAAAAACTTAGTGACATCACACCATTGATTGCAGATCTGAAGCCGAGTGGCAAATACCTGATGGAGGACCTGCATAAGATCGGAGGTGTTCCAGCAGTAATGAAGTATTTGTTGAAGAAGGGTCTGTTGCATGGCGATTGCCTGACGGTTACCGGAAAAACCATCGCTGAAAATATGGAGTTGATTCCGGATCTGGATTTCGATACTCAAAAAATTATCCTACCCTTGGAAGAACCGCTGAAAGCTACGGGGCATCTGCAAATCCTCTATGGAAACATTGCCGAGGGCGGTAGTGTTGCGAAGATCACCGGCAAGGAAGGCGAATATTTTGAAGGTCCGGCCCGCGTATTTGATGGCGAGCAGGAATTGATTGCAGGTATCAGCAGCGGAAGGGTGAAGTCTGGTGATGTGGTGGTCATTAGAAATGTTGGACCCATCGGTGCACCGGGCATGCCTGAAATGTTGAAACCCACGTCTGCAATTATTGGTGCAGGGCTGGGTAAGTCTGTTGCGTTGATTACTGACGGAAGATTCAGCGGAGGCACGCATGGCTTTGTTGTGGGGCATATCACACCGGAAGCGTACAAAGGCGGCAACATCGCCATTGTACAGGATAATGATGTGATCAAAATAGATGTAACCAACAGAACCATTGATGTGATGATTAGCGGGGAAGAGATTGCTACACGCAAGGCAGGGTGGAGTTGTCCGCCCCTCAAAGCAACCAATGGTATTCTTTATAAATATGCAAAACAGGTCAGCAGTGCAGCAGAAGGTTGCGTGACCGATGAATTTTAAATCAAGATATATGAACAGTGTTGAAGTAAGCACAGGGCAAATTCTTAAGAAGGCAGAGGATGAGGGGCAGAAGGCAGATAAAACAACCAAAGTTACCGGGTCAGTGGCTTTGCTTGAAGCATGTCTTGCAGAAGGCGTTACCACGATCTTTGGCTACCCTGGTGGTGCCATCATGCCTATCTATGATGCGTTGTACGACTATCGGGAAAAGCTGGAACATATTCTTGTTCGTCATGAGCAAGGTGCTATTCATGCGGCGCAGGGCTATGCACGTGTGAGTGGAAGAACGGGAATTGTGTTTGCCACCAGTGGACCTGGAGCAACCAATCTTGTTACTGGACTGGCAGATGCCATGATCGATTCCACCCCATTGGTGTGCATCACCGGCCAGGTATTTGCGCACTTGCTGGGGACAGATGCTTTCCAGGAAACCGATGTAATCAATATTACCACACCGGTAACCAAATGGAACTACCAGGTCACGGATGCTACTGAAATTCCATCGGTGCTTGCCAAAGCATTTTATATCGCTAAAAGCGGAAGGCCCGGACCTGTGCTTATTGATATCACGAAGAATGCGCAGTTGCAATTGTTTGATTATGGAGGTTATGAAAAATGCAATCACATCAGGAGTTATCGTCCTAAGCCAGTGGTAAGAAAGGAATACATTGATGAAGCGGCCAAGCTGATCAATGAAGCGGAAAGGCCATTTGTGATCTTCGGACAGGGCGTGATCCTTGGGAGAGCGGAAAAAGAATTCAAAGCCTTCATTGAAAAAGGCGGAATACCGGCGGCATGGACGATCCTGGGCCTA
>REAQ01000305.1 GCA_004294195.1 Sphingobacteriales bacterium
GCTGTAAAACGCTTTTTTATTTCTTTTGCAGGGTTGCCGCCCACAACTGAATAGGCTGCTACATTTTTGGTAACCGTTGCATTGGAAGCAATGATAGCCCCATCACCAATTGTAATGCCGGGCATAATCGTTGCATTATATCCAATCCACACATCATTGCCAATGATAGTATCGCCTTTTGTTGGATAGGTTTTTCCTTCCATGGCATTTTTCCAATCTTCCCCAAAAACAGCAAATGGGTAAGCGCTGATGGCCTTGCTTAAATGATTAGATCCGTTCATGATAAATGTTACATCCGATGCTATCATGCAAAACTTTCCAATAATCAGTTTGTCTCCAATAAAATCAAAATGATACTTCACATTCTTTTCAAAATTGTGAACGTTTTCAAAATCGTCATAATAGGTATAATCGCCTACAATGATGTTGGGATTGGTGATGGCCAATGCGGAGAGTGACTGGAAGTTGGAGAACTCTGTATATGCTTCATCAACGAGGACAAGACATTTCTTACTCGCCTCTTCTACGAAAGCACGAAGGGGCTCAATATTGATCACCGTACCTATCGGGTTATTGGGATTGCAGACATAGACCATTCGGGTATCTGGCGCTATGGCCGCGCGCATGGCCAACAGATCAAGCTTGAATTCCTTATCCACAGGAACGGAGATCACTTTAACACCAAAGGCCGCAGCCATTCTCATCCATGGATTGAAAGAAGGTTCCGCTGTAACGGCAGAGCCACCTTGCTGTGCGGCCATGAGGGTGGTTTGTCCGAGGATCTCCGAAGAACCCGCGCTCATGATGATATTCTCAGGTGCCACTTTATGGAAGGCGGCAAGTTTTTTAATGAGCAACTTCACTTCATCGTCTGAGTAACGGTTGCTCTTGCCCACGATCTCCTGCATGGCTTTCACCACGGAAGGCGAGGGACCAAAAGCATTTTCGTTGCTGTTCAACAAAATGATCCGTCCGGAGGGATCTTCCTTTCTTAGGGTAGGCATGGCCGTTAGATTGTTGCCGATGCCGAGTGCTGCGAGCGAAAGGGAAGTGTTACGGAGCCATTCTCTGCGTGAAGTCATAAGAAGGAGTTATTGGTTAATCGTTATAGGTTATTAAGATACGTAGATTCGGCGAACTTTGTGACCTACAACCTTCCACCTTTAACCTACTTGGCGAGTTCTATCACCACCAGATCTTTGATTTCTTTTTCATGAATGACAAACTTAACCAAGGTGGAAACCTTGTGCCAGCCTTGTTTTCCTGCGGCGCCGGGGTTGATGTGCAGGCATTTCCAAGCATCGTCATACATCACTTTCAGGATATGGGAATGACCGCTGATAAAGAGTTGAAAAGGTTTTTCCCGATAGGCTTGTTTGACGATGGGCGTGTATCTACCTGGATATCCGCCGATATGGGTCATGAACACTTCCACCCCCTCGCACATAAAACGAGCAGTTTCTTTGTAGGTATACCGGATATCATGGCCATCGATATTCCCATACACACCCCGCAGAGGCTTGAAGGCCGCCAATTCTTCAGCAAGGAAGAGCGCGCCAAAATCCCCCGCATGCCAGATCTCATCGCAATCCGTAAAATGCTCCATTATCCTTGGGTCAAGGTAGCTATGGGTGTCGGATAGCAAGCCTATTTTTGTCATGTCGCAAAAATAGGCATGTTGGCAATGTGGCAAGGCGGCAATGCCCAATGCCCATTGCCTTCATGCCTATTTAGTACCTTGCACCTTCAACGATTTTCCCATGGCTTATTATTTTTCACTTGGCAAGGTGCCCCATAAGCGTCATACCCAGTTCCACAAGCCCGATGGTGGTTTGTATTCTGAACAGTTGTTTTCAACGGAAGGTTTTTCCAGTGATTACTCCCTGCTTTACCATTGTCATCCGCCCACGCAGATCATTCGCACCGCACCGCAGTATAGCGTGGTTCCGCAGATAGCGGAAGAAAAAATGCTGCAGCACCGCAGCTTTGAAGGATTTCAAGTAAAGCCTGAAAAAGAGTATCTGCTCAGCAGAAAACCGATGTTGGTGAACAATGATTGTCATATTTCACTGGCTGCGCCACAGCAAAGCATGGAGGATCGTTTTTTTAAAAATACCGATGCCGATGAAGTGATCTTCATTCATGAAGGAAGTGGCGTGTTGAAAACCCAGTATGGAAACCTGAAATTTGGATATGGAGACTACCTGGTGGTGCCGAGGGGTACTATTTACCAAATCCATTTCGATACCGCTGATAACCGGCTATTTATTGTAGAGAGTTTTAGTCCGATCCGTTTTCCGAAGCGTTACCAAAGCAAGTATGGCCAGCTGTTGGAACATGCGCCGTTTTGCGAAAGGGATCTACGTCCGCCCACGGATCTGGAAACCCATGATGAAACAGGCGATTTCCTCATTCAGGCCAAGAAGAAGGGGATGATGTATGGGTTGCATTATGCGCACCATCCGTTTGATGTGATCGGCTGGGATGGCTGTTGCTATCCTTATGCGTTTTCGATCCATGATTTTGAGCCGATCACGGGAAGGGTACACCAGCCGCCGCCCGTACACCAGACCTTTGAGGCGCATAATTTCGTGATCTGTTCTTTTGTACCTAGGTTATACGATTATCATCCAGATGCCATCCCGGCTCCATATAATCATAGCAATATAGACAGCGACGAAGTGCTCTACTATGTGGATGGTGATTTCATGAGCCGTAAGAACGTGACACGGGGGATGATCACCCTTCATCCTGCCGGTATTCCGCCTGGGCCGCATCCGGGCGCCGTGGAAAAGAGCATCGGGAAGAAAGAGACCCATGAGCTGGCGGTGATGGTAGACACACTTCACCCGTTGATGCTGACCACCCACGCTTTAGATATCGAGAATCGGGATTATGTGATGAGTTGGGCGGAGTAAAATGTGGCAATTTGTCAATGCGGTAATGCGGCAATGTAGGAAGGCGCGCCATGCGTAGCGGCGCGCCGGCAGTCACTCCGAGTGTTTCTGCGCAGGCCGGCAACGCACGGCCGCGCTTCCTACATTACCGCATTACCGCATTTCCGAATTGCCACATTAAATTATTACCTTAGACATGAACCAAACCTCAACCATATGCTTAAGCTCAATGAACTCAAGACAGGAGATATCGTCCTGGCAGATTTTGAGGGTCAGAAGAGGGTGGGCGATGTCATTGAATTGAGCCGGGGCGATCATAAAGCACGCATAGCTCACGATGAGACGGAGTACTGGTATGACCTCAACGATGTGTATGCCGTGCCATTGGATGATGCCATTCTCCGGGAACTCGGATTTACCCGGGCCGAGTCTGATGCCGATGGGATTTTGTACGTCAGGGGGCCTTTTTCTCTTCAGCTGGTGACGGCCGGGGAAGACAAGCACAGTCTGCTCCATTACCGGGACGAAACCCGGCACGTTCATGACCTGAGCTACCTCCACGAGCTGCAAAATCACTACAAGGGAATGACAAATCACGAGCTCAGCTGGCCATAGTTAGCGCCAATGTGGCAATGCGTTAGTGCGGTAATGCGGTAATTAAGTAATTGGTTATCAGTTATTTAGATATTAGATTGCTACATTGCTGCACTGTCGCATTACCACATAGCCGCATTA
>REAQ01000114.1 GCA_004294195.1 Sphingobacteriales bacterium
GGTTCATCGCTGAATTGCAGCAGCTGTCTAACGCCAACGGCTACCGTAAAAGAAGACGGACAAGTTCAGGTTTCCCTGCAAAACAATTATGGTTGCATACTAACGGGTAAGGCTACACTGAAAATCCTTCCACCGGACATGACCATCCGGATCACGGGAACAGAATGTTACAGCAATCAGGCTACCCTTGTTTATTTCACGATATGTATGAACAATGGATATAGCAATGTCTTTAAGAACATACCTGTGCGCTTTTATGCAGAAGATCCTGCAACCGGTAGCCGGAAGATCCTGGAACCCCTGTTTCTGACGCCGGCGGGATCTGTACGGGATTGCGATAGTTTTTCGGCCATCGTACAATCTCCTGAGGGCAGTAAGATCTTTGCAGTGGTGAATGATCAGGGTGGTCCCGTATTTCCGGATACTGCTTTTCAGGAGACGAATATCACCAATAATATTGCAGATGGTCTGGTGAAACGGTTTGTAGTTACTGCCATGCCTGCCGATACTTTCATCTATCGCAACAGTACCCTTCAGTTGCAGGGAGCAGCCAGTGGTGGACAACTCACATCTTATTTCTGGACGCCGGCAGATATGTTGTCCTGCGTACAGTGTCTGGAACCGGTTGTAAGGGTTCCTTATTCCAGGGAATACATTTTTACGGGAAAGAATCAGTACGAGTGTATTTCTTCGGATACGGTACAGTTGAAAATGTTCACGGACGGACCCGTAAATATTCCCAACGCCTTTACCCCCAACGGAGACGGAAAGAATGACCGTTTCTATGTACTGGGTAGCCAGGACATTGACCTGGTCAGCAGTTTTCAGATCTACGACCGGTATGGACAGATGGTGTTTCAGCAGCGAAATGTACCACCAAATGATCCCGTATTTGGCTGGAACGGTGAGATCCGCAACGGCGAGCGTGCAAGCGGTACTTTTGTATACAGCATTGTTATTCGTTTCAAGAGCGGAAGGGACCAGCTGTACAAGGGCACCATTACCGTGATTAGGTGAGAATAGTCACTGTGTTCACTATGCACTTTTACTAATTTTATGGTATGACAGAAAAAGGACTTACATGGGTCAGCAGATCCCTCCGATGGGGTTTGGGATCGATCTTTATCGCAGTAGGCATCTAATGGGGCTCGTTACTTTTCAGGTGATGTTCACTGATGGGGCGTCCGCAATGCGGACAATGGATATCTGAATGGCCTTTTGTTTTTCTGCTTTCTTCCAGGAAGCCGGCAGTGATGATACCAGCGGGCATGGCAAGGATGGCTACGCCGATGATGAGGATCCCTCCGGTGAAAAACTGGCCAAGGGGCGTGATCGGGATCATATCACCATAGCCAACAGTTGTTAGTGTCACTACGGCCCACCATAGGGTTTTGGGAATGCTGCTGAATTGTTTCCCATTCTCCAGATGTTCAGCAAAATACACGAGGGACGCAGCGATGAGGATCAGGAAAATACCCATGACAAATGCTACCCAGAGTTCCTTGGCACGACTTTTAAAAACATTGATCACCATACGGGTGGTGCGCATATAGTGGGTAAGCCTGAACAATCGAAGGAAGCGCATAAGCCTTAGGATCCGGAGAATACGAAGATCAAGGCCAATGGCCAGATGCAGATAATAGGGGACGATGGCCAGCAGATCGATCAATGCGCCTACACTCAGCATGTACTTGAGGCGCCCCTGCCATGAATTCTTGTACTCATCTGCGTGTACGCAGGTCCATACCCTAAGGATGTATTCTACAGTAAAAATAAATACGGAAAAACGATCAAAGTTGGTAAAAAACTGCGCATACGGATCATGTATCGAGGGCACTGTTTCCAGCATAACTGCTACTACATTCAGCAGGATGAGCAAGATGATAAAACCGTTGATCAGTTTATCCCATCTGCTGTTGCCTATTTCCGGGTGTAGTAATACAAAGATCTTTCGCCTGATGGTATAGTAAGGATTGGGCATCAGGCCTAATATACAAAAACTGCCCAAATTATAGGGGCAAGGGTATTCTATGACCTAAATCATGTGCAGTTGAAAAAACCCTCATATTTCTGATGCGCCTGATGGCAAACATTTGCCTTGTCAAACCAAGGCTGTTTGTACAGTCCCACAAATAATTTTTGTGACGGCTGAATAAATCAGTATAATAGTAGATCGAATATTTGCCATGATGGGACCTGTCTCCATGATCGTATTAACGCTTGCTGCGGTTACATTCTCCGTTATCGCCATCCTGATGTCGAAGGCGGTTCTGAAGGGATCGGTGAACAAGCAGAAGCTGGAGCCTTATGAGTGTGGGATACCTACCACCGGTAAGACCTGGATCCAGTTCAATGTGGGCTATTACCTTTTCGCATTGATCTTTTTGATTTTTGATGTAGAGCTGGTTTTTCTTTATCCCTGGGCAGTGGTGGTTAAGAAAGTGGGCGTACTGGCCCTGGTTGAGATCATTATTTTCTTTTTCATATTGTTCCTTGGCTTTCTTTATGCGCATAAGAAAGGTGCGTTGAAGTGGAGCTAGGCAAAATGTCAAACATACTATGGCATCACAGGAAGGACAAAGGCCCGTTACTGAATTTCCCGGGCAGGTGCACCAGACACCATCGGGAGGCATCCTTACCGGCGCGATCGATGATGTGATCAATTGGGCAAGAAGCAACTCGCTCTGGCCGCTCACGTTCGGCACCAGTTGCTGCGCCATTGAGATGATGTCTACGGCTTCAGCTAAGTACGACTGGTCCAGGTTTGGATTTGAAGTGGCGAGGGCCACCCCAAGGCAGGCGGACCTGATCATCATTGCCGGAACCATCGTGAATAAGATGGCGCCAGTGTTGAAAAGGCTGTATGACCAGATTCCAGATCCGAAATATGTGATTGCGATGGGCGCCTGCGCTACCAGCGGTGGCCCTTTTTTTTATAATACGTATTCAGTAGTAAAAGGTGCTGACCATGTGATCCCTGTGGATGTATACATCGCAGGGTGCCCGCCGCGACCGGAAGCACTTTTGCATGCATTGATTACACTGCAAGAGAAGATAAAGAGTGGAGGTAAGCGGGAACGGATTGATATTGATCTAAGTAAAAAGTAAACAATGGAGCGGGAGGAACTACAACAATACTTAGGTGGTCTTGGAAGCCTGACTTTTGAGGAAGGAGGTGAGTGGATCAATCTATTCGTAGAGTCCGGGGATTTCAGGGCACTGATGGAACAGTTGCGAAGAGATGAGCAACTGGGTTTTGATTATCTGTTCTGTCTGACCTGTGTTGATTTCAAGACCCACCTTACCATGGTGTATCATTTATCAAGTACTCGTTACCGTTATAATATTGTGGTGAAGAGTAAATTGGATCGTCAGCAGCCGGAGATCGAGACAGTGTGCGATATCTGGCGGACGGCAGAGTTTCATGAGCGGGAAGTGTATGAGCTATTTGGCGTGAAGTTTATGAATCATCCTGACCTAAGGTTGCTGATCTTACCGGAAGGCTGGGAAGGAAAGAATCCGTTGCGGAAGGATTTTGAGGATGAGGTAAATATGATCAAACTATAATGTATTCCACTACAGAACATATTGGCGTAAATGAACTGGGCGACATGATCATCAATGTTGGTCCCCAGCACCCTGCTACGCATGGTGTATTGCACCTGGTGATCACACTCAATGGTGAAACGGTGAAGAAAGTAGAACCGCACCTCGGATACATTCATCGATCCATAGAGAAAATGTGCGAGTCACTCAGCTACCGCCAATTCATTTATTCTACCAGTAGAATGGATTACCTCTCTTCGCATATCAACAACCATGGCTGTGCCCTGGCGGTGGAGAAGGGTTTGCAGGTAGAGATTCCCGCGCGTGCGGAAGTGATCCGCGTGTTGATGGGTGAGCTTACCCGTGTGGCTTCGCATATTCTGTGGTGGGGTGCATTGGCGATGGACATCGGTGCCTTCACGCCCTTTTTTCATGCCTTCCGCGAGCGTGAAATGATCAATGAAATTATGGAAGAAACCTGCGGTGCCAGGCTTACCATGAATTATATGGTTCCGGGAGGAGTGATGTTTGACCTTCATCCCAATTTCCATAAAAGGGTGAAGGCCTTGTTGCAGCAATTCAAAGATAAGCTTGATGAATATGATGAACTGGTAACGTATAATACCATCTTCATCAATCGTACCAAAGGAGTGGGATTTATCAGTGCCGAGGACGCCATCAGTTATGGCATGAGCGGCCCGTCTGCACGCGCTTCCGGCGTGAGTTGTGATATCCGGAAGATCTATCCTTATGGCATGTATGATAAAGTGCAGTTTGATGAAGTGTTGCTGCAAGAGGGTGATACCTATGCAAGGTATTTGGTAAGGATGCAAGAGATCCGCCAGAGTTTGTCCATCATTGAGCAATTGATCGATAATATCCCGGAGGGAGATTTTCAAGCCAAGACAAAAGCCGTGTTGAAATTGCCAAAGGGAGAGTATTATTCGAGGGTGGAAACGGCGCGCGGTGAGTTTGGCGTTTACATCGTAAGTGAGGGCGGCATGACGCCTTATAGGATCAAGTTCCGCTCGCCTGGATTTTCAAACCTCAGTGCGTTGGATCATATGACCAGAGGGTCAAAGATCGGAGACCTGGTGGCTACGATGGGGAGTTTGGATTTGGTGATACCGGACATAGATCGGTAATTCGGCAATTAATGTGATGATTAGTTTTTCAGAAATAGCATCTTCTGTTCATCAATGGCTCAACAGTCATTTGTCGCCCGCATGGGTGCTGACGGTTGAGATGGTGATTGTTGGTGTGGCGGCCATCGCGTTGTTTGCCTTGCTGGGGCTGGTTTTGGTGATCATGGAGCGAAAAGTAGCGGCGTATATGCAGATCCGTTTGGGGCCGAACAGGGTTGGTCCAAAAGGGATGTTGCAGTCTACGGCAGATACGGTGAAATTGCTTGTAAAGGAAGGCATCACGCCTGCAGGCGCAGATAAGTTTATGTTCAACCTTGCGCCGTTCATCGCGATGATCACGGCGATGTTGTTATTAGCCCCGCTCGGTTTTGCAAAAGATTTCCAGATCTGGGATCTAAATATCGGGGTGCTATATGTAACAGCCGTTTCGTCTCTTTCCGTCATAGCTATCCTGATGGCCGGATGGAGCAGTAACAACAAGTATTCGCTATTGGGTGCCATGCGCAGTGGCGCACAGATTGTGAGTTATGAACTCAGTGCCGGATTGGCTATCATGACCATTGTAGTATTGACGGGCAGCTTACAGTTGAGTGAGATCGTTGAGTCGCAACGTAATGGCTGGTGGATCTTCAAGGGTCATCTGCCCGCCCTAATAGCATTTGTCATCTTCATCATCGCAGTAACAGCAGAAACCAACCGCGCACCTTTTGATCTTGCAGAAGCAGAATCTGAATTGACGGCAGGTTTTCACACGGAATACTCGGGGATGAAGTTCGCCTTGTTTTTCCTGGCGGAATATATCAATGTGTTTACTGTGTGTGCCATTGGCGCCACATTGTTCCTCGGCGGATGGATGCCTTTTCATATCGGGAACTGGGAAGGGTTTAACCATGTGATGGACTATATCCCTTCCTCGATCTGGTTTTTTGGGAAAACCTTCTTTTTGATTTTTGTGATCATGTGGTTCAGGTGGACTTTTCCAAGATTGCGGATTGATCAGTTGCTGGATCTGGAATGGAAATACCTTTTGCCGATCAGCATGTTCAATATTATTCTGGTGACGGTGATTGCGATTTACCATTTACATGGATGATCTTTTAGAATTAAACGAATATGTTTATTGTAGATTATATAAAAAGTATTTACGGTGCGATGAAGTCGATGGGGACGGGTATGAAACGAACCGCCTACTATTTCACGCACCATAAAGAGATCATCACGGAGCAGTATCCGGATAACCGGGATACGCTGGTGCTGCCGGAACGGTTCAGGGGCGAAGTGGTGATGACGCATACGGAACAAAATGAGCACCGGTGCACCGGATGCACGGCCTGTGAACTGGCTTGTCCAAACGGAACGATCAAAATAGTGACCAAGTTTGACATCAGTCCTGAAGGAAAGAAAAAGAAGGCGGTTGATAAGTTTATCTATCACCTTGAATTGTGTACGATGTGCAATCTGTGTATCGAGGCCTGCCCCACCAATGCGATCAAGATGGCGCAGAGTTTTGAACACAGTGTGTTCGATAGAAGCCAGCTGACCAAGGTGTTGAATCAGCCGGGGTCTAAACTGGAAGAAGGCGTGGAATAGCCAATAGCCAATAGCATTTTTATGAATGGATCTACCATTGTTTTTTATCTTCTTGGCCTGATGAGCATCGTCAGTGCGGTGTTGTCTGTTACTTCAAGACAGATTTTCCGTTCTGCGATTTATCTTTTGTTTACACTCATCGGTATTGCCGGATTATATTTCTGGATGGACTACCAGTTCATTGCGGCGGTGCAGATCGTTGTGTATGTTGGCGGCATAGCCGTCCTGATCATATTTTCCATTTTTCTTACCCAGCAGTCTGGTGAGCAATTGCCGGAGGTGCCAGTTTCCCGCGCGGTAGCGGGAGCCATAGCAGTGATGTCGGGCCTTGCACTGGTGTTGGTCCTGATGGACCGATATGGATTTTCAGGTTTATCTGATCCTGGTCCTGCTCCTTCTGTTGCAGCTATTGGAGAGAAAATGCTCGATATTAACGGTTATGCATTACCGTTTGAAGTGGTCAGTATATTATTGTTGGCAGCCATGGTGGGATGCATCGTCATCGCCATGCGCAAAAAATCACAGGTATGAATGTTGAACCTGGCTTGTTTCATTTTTTAGTCATCGGAGCGGTGTTGTTTTTCATCGGCATCTATGGATTTCTCACGCGGAGAAACCTGATCACAATGCTGATGAGTGTTGAATTGATCCTGAACTCAGTAAATATCAATTTTATCGCTTTTAATAAATATCTCTGGCCCGGTACACTGGATGGAAGTTTTTTCACCGTATTCATCATCGCCATCGCCGCCGCGGAAGCAGCTGTTGCCATCGCGATCATCATCAACCTGTTCCGCAGTCATCAGTCGATCAACGTTGAAGTAGCAGAGGAAATGAAATATTAAGGTAAAGACCGAAATCATGAATACAACCAACATCATATTAATCCCACTGCTACCTCTGCTCAGTTTCATTCTGCTGGGCCTTGGCGGTAAACGTTTGTTTGGGGATAAGGCCGGATGGATCGCCAGTTTGGCCATGCTGATTTCTTTTGTACTGGCTTGTGGGGTAGCAATGAATTATTTCGGGGATCATTCCGCAGATGCTTATGTTGGTAAAGTTGTTTTTAGTTTTCCCTGGCTGCCTTTCGGCAATGGCCTAAAGATCAATATGGGCGCACTCGTCGATCCCATCACTTCACTGATGTTGTTCGTAGTGACTTTTATTTCTCTGATGGTACATATTTTTTCTCTGGCATACATGAAAGGGGAAGAGCGGTTTCATATTTATTATGCCTTTCTGGGACTGTTCACTTTTTCAATGTTGGGATTGGTGATCTCTTCCAATCTGTTTCAGATCTATATTTTCTGGGAACTGGTGGGCGTTTCATCGTTCTTGCTCATCGGATTTTACTACCAGAAAAACGCTGCACTTGCGGCAGCTAAAAAAGCATTTATCGTAACACGATTCGCAGATCTCGGATTCCTGATCGGTATCCTGGTGTTGTCTGCCGAAGCCAATACCCTGGATTTTCAACAGCTCATGATCAACCTCAGCAGCCCTGAATATACATCTGCAGCGGGCGAATTCATGGGGATTTCTGTTTTGAGCTGGGGACTGGCGCTTGTGTTCATAGGTGCGGCAGGCAAGAGTGCGATGTTCCCGTTGCACATTTGGTTGCCAGATGCCATGGAAGGTCCTACGCCTGTTTCTGCATTGATCCACGCGGCAACGATGGTAGTGGCCGGTGTGTTTTTGGTTGCACGTTTATATCCTTTGTATAGTATCGCAGAAGTAGGCGTGCAAAGCCTGATCTCCTCTATCGGTGCGTTCACGGCCATTTTTGCTGCCCTGATCGCCTGCACCCAAACAGACATTAAACGAGTGCTGGCCTATTCCACCGTTTCACAGATCGGCTTTATGATGTTCTCACTGGGAATCATGAGTGAAGATCATCTTGGATACACTGCATCGATGTTCCACCTCTTCACGCACGCCATTTTCAAAGCGCTTTTATTCCTTGCTGCTGGCGTGATCATTCATTATGTACACAGTAACGAAATGCAGGATATGGGTGGGCTGGCGAAGAAGATGCCAGTAACGCATATCGTATTTTTATTGGCTTGTCTGGCCATTGCAGGTATTCCACCCTTCGCCGGTTTTTTCAGTAAGGAAGAAATCCTGTTGAATGCGTGGAACAATAATCGGCCCATCTTTTTCATTGCATTACTCACTTCAGGTTTGACGGCTTTCTATATGTTCCGGCTTTATTTTTCCATTTTCTGGAATAAGCCTCATCATGAACAAGGTCACGGTAAAAAAGAAGGATCGTGGTTTGAGTTGATACCATTGATGATCCTAGGTGTGGGAACAGTGCTCGCGGGCTTTGTACCTTTTGGGGAGTATGTATCTGCAGATGGAAAGCCGCATCATGCACCCATCGACCTTCAATTTTCTTTAGGTCCCGTTGGCATTGCTTTGCTGGGCATCTTACTCGCAGCCTGGATGTATTTTAAAGCTTCTTCCAAACCGGAGAAAACAGCTGCCGGATTTGGGGTCTTCTACAAAGCTGCGAAACACAAGTTTTATATCGATGAGATCTGGCTTGGATTCACAAAGGGCGTTTTATTCAACCTCATCGGGAGGCCCGCTGCGTGGTTTGATAGGAACGTGATAGATACGCTAGTGAAGGGAGCGGGATCAGCTACGCAGAGCGCTGCGGAGGGGATCAAGGGGATGCAGTCTGGAAAGGTGCAGCAGTATGGATTATATTTTTTGTTTGGCATCATCATAATCGTGTCCGTGTTCCTGTTCACGCAGGGCGGTCGTTAAAATAGTTGATATGAACCTCTTATGGATCGTAGGTGTTCCTTTGCTGACCGGGTTGGCTATTGTGCTGGCACCGGCGCGGCATGCCCGGATGATTGCCCTGGGCGGAGCCATCCTGCAGATGGCCCTGGTGATCGGCCTTTATTTTTCGTTTACGCATGAACGTGAGGTTGGAAATGTATTCCCGCTGCTGTTTGAGAAACAATACCAGTGGTTTCCTTCATTGGGATTCAGCCTGCACATCGGTGTGGATGGGATTTCGGTAGCCATGATGATGCTCACGGCGTTTGTGGTGGTTGCAGGTGTATTGGTGTCATGGAAGATGGAGCACATGAAAAAAGAGTTTTTCTTTTTCCTCACCCTCCTGGCCTTTGGTGCATATGGATTTTTTATGTCGATGGACCTCATGGTCCTTTTCTTCTTCCTTGAAGTGGCTGTGATCCCTAAATATCTTTTTATCAGCATTTGGGGCAGCGGTAATAAAACCTATAGTGCCAACAAACTGGCGCTGATGCTGATGGGTGGATCTGCACTGATCCTGGTGGGTATCCTCGGACTTTATTTTTCACTGCCTCCGGAGAGCCGGACTTTTGACATGGTGAAACTTGCGGAAACCGGAATTGGTTTTGAGATCCAGCGCTGGGTGTTTCCGTTGGTGTTTGTTGGTTTTGGCGTGTTCACGGCATTGTTTCCTTTTCATACCTGGGTGCCGGATGGACACTCATCAGCGCCTACGGCGGGCTCCATGTTTTTGGCGGGTATTTCCATGAAGTTGGGTGGCTATGGTTGCCTTCGCGCGGCCACCTATCTGATGCCCGAAGGTGCACATGAATATGCGAACATCATTATTGTACTGGCTTCCATCGCCATTATCTATGGTGCTTTTGCTACTATGATGCAGAAAGACCTAAAGTATATCAATGCATATTCATCCATCAGTCACTGTGGTTTTGTGTTGCTGGGCATTGGCATGCTGACGAAGACGGCCATTACAGGTGCCGTATTTCAAATGGTATCGCATGGATTGATGACAGCCCTTTTCTTCGCCATCATCGGTATGGTCTATGAGCGCACCCACACAAGATTGGTGGCCCAGATGGGTGGCTTGTTGAAAGTGATGCCCTTTATTATATCAGCTATGTTCATTGCCGGATTTTGTTCCCTTGGTCTACCAGGCCTAAGCGGGTTTGTTGCGGAGATGACGGTCTTTGTGGGATCATGGGAAACGAAGGATGTATTCCATCGCACAGCAACGGTCATTGGTGCCATGTCTATTGTAGTGACTGCGGTGTATATACTCCGTGCAGTGGGGCAGGTGGCGATGGGGCCGTTGGTAGCTTCCGGCGAAGGTGTTGATGATGCACGCTGGTATGAGCGATGGTCAGTGATCATTCTCATCGCTGGTATCCTGGTCATGGGCCTTGCGCCGTTTTGGCTGTACGAGCTCGTTAGCCCGGGCGTAGAGATTATTGTTAACCAATTTGCCGGGAAATAAATTTTCAGTAAAGCCATGTTTGAATATCTACATCTGATGAAGTCTGAAGCGATGGTCTTGCTGATCATCTTCATTCTTCTGTTTATAAAGCTGGGAAAGGGCTTGCCAAATGACACCCTGCTATCTGTGGTTCAGCTGTTGTTGCTTTGTACGGTAGTGGTATCTTTTGGATTCAATGATACCGGCAGGATTTTCAATGGCATGTTCCTGCACAATACCCTTGTTGGATTTCAAAAAGGTATCCTCGCATTGGCGGTGTACATCATTTCATTGGTTTGCTCCAATTGGTTCAGGCAAACAGAACATCTTGCGGAAGTGTTTGTACTCATGCTTTCTGCTTTGTTGGGCATGTTTTTATTGATCTCAGCAGATAATCTTTTGATGTTCTATTTGTCCCTTGAGTTGTCGAGCATTCCGGTTGCGGCATTGGCAAACTTCGATCTCAACCGACGCAAGAGTTCGGAGGCGGCCATGAAGATGATCATGAATTCAGCGTTGGCATCCGGCATCATGTTGTTTGGCATTTCTTTGATCTATGGCCTTACGGGAAGCCTTGATTTTGCGCAGATCTGGGGTCAGGTTAAAACGGAGCCCATTCATATGATGGCCTTTGTATTTTTCTTTGCTGCATTTGCGTTCAAGCTTTCTGTGGTCCCCTTTCACTTGTGGACAGCAGATGTGTATGAAGGTGCACCTGTTCCGGTTACGGCTTTCCTGAGTGCGGTGTCAAAAGGAGCCGTCACATTTGCGATGGTAAATGTGCTGGCGAAAGTATTTGCTAACCTCAGTGGTTCCTGGTATGTATTGGTGGTAGGGCTTTCTGTAGTGACCATGCTGGTAGGTAATCTATTTGCCATCCGGCAGGATAATATTTTGCGGTTCCTGGCCTTCTCTTCCATTGCTCAGGTGGGCTTTATCCTGGTGGGCGTTAGCGGACAAAATGATCAAGCCACTGTTGCCACCACTTATTTCATTCTCGTCTATGTTTTTTCAAACCTTGCTGCTTTTGGTGTGGCTGCGGTACTGCTTTCCGAAGCGGGCATCACCAGAATTGAACAACTCAAGGGATTGTATACCCGAAGTCCTTTCCTTGCCTGGGCACTCTCTCTGGGTTTGTTTTCCCTCGCGGGTGTACCGCCTGCTGCAGGCTTTTTCGGAAAGATGTTTTTGCTGATGGCCGGTGCGTCAAAAGGCAATTATGTATTCATCGGTATCGCCACGCTCAATATGATCATTTCGCTGTATTATTATTTGCGCGTAGTTCGACTCATCTTTACCAGTGCAGACAAAGATGTTGCCTCATTACAAGTCTCCAGGCCGGTGATGTTTGGGTTGGGTATTTGCATCGCGGGTATCATCTTTACCGGCGTGATCAGCTGGATCTATGATCACATTCAATCATTGGTTTAATTCTCAATTATATGGCGATCAACCAGAACCATCCTTTTGAAGAACTCGACGGCGTGAAATGCGCGGTGGTTGAGCGGAATGTGACTTCGGAAAGGGTAGAATTTCTGAGGACCCTGCTGGAACATAATAAATTTCAAGTGGTGGTGATCCCGTCTCCGCCTCCCAAGGCCGCAGCAAAATCCGCTGCAGCTGCAGATGGAGAACCAGCACCTGAAACTCCGACCTCCAACCCCCAACCTCCAACATACACAATCGGTGTTACAGATGTGACTTTCAATTCCGTCAACGCCGTCTACGGACGGTTGTTGCGCACCAAAGACGGGCATGTGGTGACGCGGGATTATTGGCTGCAGAAGGAAACGGTTTCTTTAGATGATGTTCCCTACTATGAATAGCTAATTGCTATTAGCGATTTTTGGGATCTTTTACTTTGATGAAATTATCTTTAGTATCCATTATCTTATGTTCCAAAACAAGTCTGGCTAAAACTTCCATAGCCTGATCATGCTGTTCATCCTTATTGCCGTTTAAAGTAAGGGATAACCATTTTCCTTTACCGCCAGGACTGAAATGATACTTTTCCAAAATGTTGATTTCATAGTCTTGCATTCCATTATTGGTCTTCCTTTTCTTCAAGTCGGGGAAAGCAATGCGGAGTTTTCCTCTTGTAGATGTAAATGCAATTTCACGAATACTGCCGCGGTGTGTATGTAAACTAAAGCCGGATATTTTTTTCGAAAGTGTTTTCCGTATCAGTTCTGATATCAATTCATTGTTTCCGGGTAAGGCTTTTCGGATGAGCTGATTGACGAGTTCCTCATTCAATTCAATCAGTCTATGCTCATAATGAAACTGCAACAAAGGTCCAATGTCTTCGCCGATGAGTCTGCTGTGTTTTGCGATATCTTGTTCAATCTGCGGAATACCAAAATCCACCAACCTATTGAGAATTTTCAGTTTTGATTGAATTCGATATAATTCTTTTTGGTATTGCCAGGCTACTACAAAGTCAGATTCCATGCCATGCAGATACTCGTGGATCATTTCCTTGAGTCGTTTTTCCTCGAGGCTATACTCGTTGATCACTTGTTGGATGTCTGGGTGATTGGCCATAGGTCTCCCTAAATTAGAAACTTTAGCCATTTCAACAAAACAGGAAGCGCAACCCATTCAGATTGCGCTCCTTCACCATCATACTTAAAAACTAAAAAATTGGATTTATAATCCGCGGAAGAGTTGCAACTTCTCCCACTTCGCTGTTTTTTCTTCTTCCGCCTGGTGCAGGAATTTTTCTGCCAGCACGGGGTCTTTGGCCTTGATCACATTGAACCTGTTCTCGTGATACATGAACTCACTCAATGGCAAGGAAGGTTCTTTGGAATCGATGACAAACCTTTCGCCCTTCGGCTTCATGGGGTTGTAATGGAACAGGGGCCAGTACCCTGATTTCACCGCGAAGTCCTGCTCTTCTGCACCATGTGCCATATCAATACCATGCGCAATGCAATGGCTGTAGGCAATGATCATAGACGGACCCGGATAGGCTTCGGCTTCCAGAATAGTGCGTAGGGTATGCATATCGTTACCGCCCATTGCGATCTGTGCCACATAAGCCGTGCCATGTGCAATGGCCTGCATCGCCAGATCTTTTTTACTGTTTGTTTTACCATTCACGGAGAACTTAGCGCTTGAGCCTATGGGTGTCGACTTTGATTTTTGTCCACCCGTGTTGGAATACACTTCGGTATCCAATACCATAATGTTTACATTCTCTCCGGTAGACAGAATATGGTCCAGTCCGCCGTAGCCAATGTCATAAGCCCATCCATCGCCACCGATGATCCATACGGAACGGTCTGCAAGGAAGTCGGCCAGGTGATAAAGATTATTGGACGCCACAGACTTCATGTCTTTCAGTCTTTCCTTCAGCGTTTTGATCAGGTCATGTTTTTGTTTGATCTCTGCTTCATTGGATTCCGGTGCGTCAATCAATGCGTTGGCGAGATCTTCACCCACGTGCGGACTCATCTCGGCAAGCAAAACGATGGCCATTTCTTTTTTCTTCTGGTTCGCCATTTTAATGCCAAGGCCAAACTCTGCATTGTCTTCAAAAAGGGAGTTGGCCCATGCGGGACCAACCCCTTCTGTATTGGTGCTCCAAGGGGTTGTGGGCAGGTTGCCGCCAAAGATGGATGAACATCCTGTAGCATTGGCAACAATCATTCGCTCACCGAAAAGTTGGGTCAGTAATTTCAGGTATGGTGTTTCGCCACAACCAGCACAGGCGCCACTGAATTCAAACAAAGGCTGGAAGAACTGCGATCCCTTGATCGTGTTCTTGTTCACTCGCGTACGATCTACCTCAGGTATATTAATGAAGTAATTCCAGTTTTCGATCTCTTTGTCCTGGATCGGTAATTTATCGGTCATATTAATCGCCTTGTGACCAGCTTCGGTTTTGCTGGTGATCGGGCAATACTCAACGCACAAGGTGCAACCGGTGCAATCTTCGGTAGACACCTGCAGGGTGTATGCTTCTTTGGTTTTGTCCCATTCTTTACCAATGGGGTCCGTATGCTTCCAGTCGGTTGGCGCGTTGGCGAGCAGGTATTTATCGTACACCTTGGGCCTGATGGCTGCGTGCGGACAAATCAGGAAACATTTACCGCACTGTGTACAAAGTGCCGGATCCCAAACGGGTACCGCTTCGGCAATGTTTCGTTTCTCCCATTTGGTGGTTCCTGAAGGATAGGTGCCGTCCACAGGGAATGCGGACACCGGTAGTTCATCGCCTTCGCCGGAAATGATTTTAGACAGTACCTGTTGTACAAAATCCGGAGCATCTTCAGAGATATGTTCTCCAAAAGCATTGTTGCCCACGGCATATTCTGAGTAGTCGATTTCGTATAGATCTTCCAAAGTGTTGTCTACGGCTTCATAGTTTTTCTGAACCACAGCTTCCCCTTTTTTCCAATAAGATTCATAGATCGCCTCTTTGATTTTGGCGATCGCTTCTTCACGTGGAAGGATATTGCTGATAGCGAAAAAGCAGGTCTGCAGGATGGTATTGATTCGGTTGCCCATTCCTGATTCCCTGGCTACAGCGTATGCATTGATGGTATAGAATTTCAGTTTTTTAGCGATGATCTCTTCCTGGATCTTTCGGGGAAGTTTGCCCCAGACTTCATTTTTTTCGTAAGGTGCATTGAGCAGGAACACTGATCCTTCTTCAGCATCTTTAAGGATGTCATATTTCGTGAGGTAGTTGAAGTGATGGCAGGCTACGAAGTTGGCAGAATTGATCAGGTAAGTTGATTCGATGGACTTTTCACCAAAACGTAAGTGTGAAACGGTGAGCGAACCTGATTTTTTAGAGTCGTACACAAAATAACCCTGGATGTGGAACGGCGTTTTTTCACCGATGATTTTAATCGAGTTTTTATTTGCACTCACGGTTCCATCGGCACCCAATCCAAAGAACAGACCCCTGAATTTGTGTTGTGATTCAAGAGAGAAGTGCTTATTGTACTCGAGGCTCATATGGGTTACATCATCATCGATACCAACCGTAAAGTGATTTTTGGGGATCTCTTTTTTCAGTTCGTCAAATATGGCGAGCACCATACCTGGTGTAAATTCTTTGGAAGAAAGTCCATATCGTCCCCCTACCAGGCGAAGTTTGTTTTCGCGTGGTGTTGGTGCTTCATTGAGCGCATTGACTACATCCATATACAATGGTTCGGCCATTGCGTTGGGTTCCTTGCATCTGTCCAGTACTGCAATTTTTTGTATCGATGTGGGCAGGGTTTGGATGAAATCAGGAATGGAGAAAGGACGGAACAGTCTTATGATTAGTACAC
>REAQ01000115.1 GCA_004294195.1 Sphingobacteriales bacterium
ATCACCAAAATCCCACTGCCTGGTTACAACATTGATAGAGCTGTCAAGGAATTGCACCTCACGTCTATTCAAATTGCAGTTTACCTGGAATCCAAACTTCGCAACCGCACCAAAGGTTCTGATGTAATTGGTTCTGGTGATACTGTTCTCGCAACCGTTGTTGAAAACACGAAGGATAACAGAGAAGGTGCCTGTATCGGAATACAAATGTTTAGGATCTTTTAAAGTCGTTAAATTACTCGGACTGCCAGGATCTCCAAAATTCCAAAGATAACCTGTTACGGTACCTGTTGACAGATCCGTAAATGCCACTGAGTCAGCCGCACACGAAAGCAAGGGACTGGCAGAGAAGTTAGCGGTTGGGGATGTACCCACTTTAACGGCCGCAGGTAAAGACAAGGTTTGCAAACATCCAGTACGAGTAGTGATGGCCAGACTTACGGAGTAAGTCCCGGTGGTGTTATATGTAATGCTCGGGTTAACAGCAGTGCTGGTTGATGTGCCGAAGTTCCAAAAATAACTGGCCACACCGTCTGGTGCAACAATCAATGCGTTTGGATTGACTGTCAATGGGGCACAACCACTGTCCGGCAAATTTAAAAACCGGATAGTTGGTGCAGCAATCCTAATGAAGTTGTACCTGATCCTCCTGCTTGTGCAGCCATTTCTGTTAGTAATGGTCAGCGTGACATGGTAGGAGCCTTCGGCCATGTACGTATGTGAAGGATTGGCCGCTGTAGACGTGTTTCCATCGCCGAAATCCCATGCATAAGAGGCTGCCTGTGGTGCTTGCGATGTGAATTGGACCGTATATGGAGCCCGGCAACTCGCCGTATCATTAGAAGTAAAGTTTACTGCAGCTGTGTCAATGATCACAATAGTCTTTGAAACTGAGTCAAGGCATGAGGTAAACAGGTTGGTAAGTGTAATTCTGTAGGTGCCGGTTGCATTGTACACTTTTGTGATTGAAGCGCCCGTAGATTCTGTGCCATCGCCAAATTTCCAACCACTGCTGTCTGCAACTGGAGAGGAAATGCTGGTGAAAAGGATGGGCTGGTTCACGCAACTTGTATCCGGAGCAGATATACTGGATGTGATGCTTGCATTAGGGATATCAATTGAACCAAGCGCACTATCTGAACAGCCCGAGGAACTTGTTACGATCATGGTGACAGGGAAAACACCGGAGCTATTGTATGAATGCGAAGGACTTGCTGCACTTGAGGTATTTCCATCGCCAAACTTCCAGGTGTAGCTCAAAGCACCGGGTCCTGTACTATTATTGAAAAAGTCAATATTTGCGGGTGGCCTGCATGAACTGGCAAATGAATTGTAAAAGGCCGGACTTACACCTGGATTTACATTGATATAAGCGTTTTTCGTGGTGAAGTTTACACATCCCTGGTTCGTTGTTACCCTTAGGGTGACATTGAAGTTATTGTCGAAACGATATACGTGTGTAGGATTAGCCAACTGGGAGGAATCACCATCACCAAAACCCCATTCGTACTTAACCACAGATCCACCACCGGGAATAGTGATGTTAGGGGTGAAGGTTGTATTTAAAGGGAAACAGCCGGTTAATTGGCTGGCTGAGAAATCAACAACTGGGTTGGCAAAAACGGTAACATAACTCACTTTCACCATGGAGTCAACGCCATTGGCATTTCTTACTGTTAGTTTAACCGTATAGGTGCCGGGTAAAGTATAGGCCTGGGCCGCAGGGTTCTGGACATTAACAATGGTGCCATTTCCAAAATCCCAGGTCCATTGTGTGGGGCTCCCAGTTGACAGATCCTGAAAATTCACGATCAACGGAGAACATCCGCTGAGCGCTGAAGTGGCTGTAAAATCTGCACGGGGTACCTGGGCAAAAGCGCCAAGGCCCATCAGTGTGGAGACCAGCACAAGGATGATTGGTTTGAAAATTAGGTTTCTCAAGTGACTATTGGTTTGGGACTGATTGGATTATGCTTTTTCAAGCATTTATCTATAACGAAGGTGTTCATGGTTTATTTCGCGGACTACCAATGTTTTATAAAAAATGTACTGTGCTTACTTTTTGTTGAGCTTCAAATAAGCGTTTCTGGAGGTATTCAGAGGATTGGCTTCAACAAGTGTAAAGGTGTTATTGTAAATCAGCCAGGTATCGTTCAAACGCGCTACTGTTGCGTCGCCAGCTGGAAAACTTGCTGTAATGGTTCTTGCATCCACATTGGCCGTCCAGCTTCCCGTAATGGTGGTGGTCCCTTTAATAGCCTGAACGGTCTCATTCTCAAAAAATTGGAACTCCCAGGGTGTGAAGTCGGCTGAAAAATCTGAACCAGTCTCCGTAAATGTAGACACGATCCACCGCCCACTGGTCATCGCTTTAAGAATGATGTCTTTTTGCACATCTTCTTTGGAGCACCCACTTAAAAGCAATCCTGCAGGCAAGAAGATGAATATCAGTGCGATAAGATGTTTATTAGTCATGGTATATTATTAGTATGCTGAAAACGATTTCGGAACCCCGGATATTGTGCTACTAAACATATATCAAAGCTAGCTAATAATCTGATGCTTAAGCCCTTGAGAACGTTGGCTCAGCCTTTCACCACATAAGTGCTCCATCCACTGTATCGGCCGCCGTTTTTAGTGGCCAGCTGGCTCAAACGGATGGTCAGTGTGTTCATGTTTTGGAGTTCCGGCTTATCGTCCCTGCGCAAAACCAATTTGAAGGCTTGTTCACTGTTGTTTGATTTTTCAATCGGCATTTCAATGACTTTAAATCCCGGCTCGTCTATTTCCTTTAGGAATTGCTTCCGGTGCCAGTCGCTCCTGAAAAATAAGGTATGGTCGATGGGTCTCTGCCGATTGCTGGCATCCCCTTTTTTGACCAGTTCATCTATGGTTCTCCGGTTTTCCAGCCTTTCCTTCTCTTCATTCTGGGGATAGAGCACCTCAAAATAGTTGGTCCAGGTTTTGTCATACACCGCTTTTACCAGCCAGGGAAACTTCGGAAACTGCACCATCACGGCGGCGCAGGTTTTAAAATAATCAACGGTATCCAGGGTATAAAAATAAAACTCGCGAAGGCCACGTTGCGTA
This sequence comes from Sphingobacteriales bacterium, assembly GCA_004294195.1. Taxonomy (GTDB): domain Bacteria; phylum Bacteroidota; class Bacteroidia; order Chitinophagales; family Chitinophagaceae; genus Pollutibacter. The sequence continues at coordinate 3,091 of REAQ01000115.1, forward strand.
AACCGTCCGGCATACCAGGCGCCGTTGCTTTTCTGCAAACCCGCTTCCAGCATGGATTCCAGCTTATTCAGGTCGTCTGCCATTTCTACCGTTGGGAAGCCTTTTTCATCTACATCCGGATATTTGAGCCGGAGGATAATGGCATATGGCCTTTCTTTTGCGGGGGCCAGATCCCTGAGACCGAGGTTTACAACCACGGATATGGGCTTTTCATTGACAGACACTACATAGTTGTCCCAGTTGTCCGTTTGGGCAATGGCCATCGAACCTAATAAACTAAGAAGAAGGGTAAAAATGAGCTTCATGTAATTATTCAAAGTAATTTCATTTCTTCCAGATACGGCTTGAATATGACGATAGGATCTATAATTAACGTTTTAGAAACAGTGGCGCCGCCATCCTTGCAGGAGTCTTATGACAATGTAGGCCTGCTCATCGGGACTTCTGCTGATCCATGTACGGGCGTACTGGTAACGCTGGATGTAACGGAAGCAGTTGTAGATGAGGCCGTTGCGAAAAAAGCCAACCTTATCGTTGCTCATCACCCCCTGATTTTCGGCGGACTAAAACGAATTTCCCCCAATGATCATGTAGGAGCCACCGTGATAAGAGCCATTCGGGATGGCATTGCCGTATATGCCATCCATACCAACCTTGACAACGTGCTGGAAGGGGTTAACGGGATGATGGCTGAGAAATTGGGACTGATCCATACGAAGGTGCTGGTGCCCAAACTGGGTATTGTAGGTGAAGGAATTGGTTCAGGGGCGATTGGGGAGTGGGAAGTGACAAAATCCCCGGAGGAGGCATTGAATCTGGTAAAAGAAAGGTTTGGACTAAGGGTGATCAGGCATACGCCCTTTCTGCAAAGGCCGGTGAAACGCGTGGCTTTATGCGGAGGTGCTGGTAGTTTCTTGATTTCCAATGCTTTACACGCGGGGGCAGATCTCTATATCACCGCTGACGTTAAATATCATGAGTTTTTTGGCGCGGAAGGCAGGATGATTTTGGCTGATATTGGCCATTTTGAATCAGAGCAATTTACATCGGACCTGCTTTTTGGCAGGTTGCGAGAAAAATTCCCTAATTTTGCCGTCCTTAAATCGACGGTTGAAACCAACCCGATTAAATACTTCATATAATCATATGGCAAACGTAAAAGAGTATTCTGTAGAAGAAAAGCTGATCTCGCTGCTCAATCTGCAAAAAATCGAAAGCAAACTGGATGAAGTACAAATTCTGAAGGGTGAACTTCCCATGGAAGTGAGTGACCTTGAAGATGAAATTCAGGGTTTGCACGCCAGGGAAACCAGGATTGAGGAAGAAGTGAATGGTATCAATGAATTCACCGAGCAGAAGAAGCAGCTGATCGTTGAAGCGCAGAACCTGATTAAGAAGTATGAGAAACAGACAGAGAATGTAAAAAACAACAGGGAGTTTGAAGCGATCAATAAAGAGATCGAGATGCAGACCCTTGAGGTGAAACTTGCAGAAAAGCATATCCGTGACGCTGCAGAAGAGATCAATGACAAGGCTCGGCTGTTAGACAATGCAAAGAAGAATATCGCCGCTAAGGAAACCAACCTGAAGCATAAGAAAGGTGAGTTAGAGAAAATCATCGCTGAGACAGAAAAAGAAGAAAACGAGTACCGTCAGGATGCCGTGAATGCTAAAGAGAAAGTAGATCCCCGTCTACTGGCTTCATATGAGCGGATCCGTAAAAATTATCGCAATGGCCTGGCTGTTGTACCTATCGTAAGGGATGCCTGTGGTGGTTGTTTCAACGCTATTCCTCCTCAGCGCCAGTCTGAGATCCGCCAACGCAAAAAGATCATTGTTTGCGAAAACTGCGGCAGGATCCTGGTGGATGAAGAGCTGCAATCATCTGCATCCTAAAAGAGGCATTGGGCATTAGGCAATAGGCATTGGTATTGGGCATTGTTGAAATGCCCATTTTTTTTGCGAAAAATCTCCCTCATTCATTAGCCATTAGCTAGTAGCTAATAGCTATTTTTGGTACATGTTAACGAGGTTGCAGATCAGCAATTACGCCATTATCAACGAACTGAACACGCCGTTCTCCGAAGGCCTGGTTTGATCCTTGGGGACCGGGCAGACAGTTCGGTATTGTTGGACACCAGCCGGAAGTGCGTGGTGGAGGGTTTTTTTACGCATCTGGATGATCCCGCTGTTGTACAGTTTTTTTCAGCGCATGACATTGAAGGGGAGCAGGAGATCATTCTTAGAAGAGAGATTACGGCCAACGGAAAGTCAAGGGCTTTCATCAACGATACCCCGGTCAATCTTTCCCAACTGGGTAAGCTGGCGGGTATGTTGGTAGATATGCACCGGCAGTTTGATACGCAAACCATCGGCGAAGACGCATTTCAGATGGAGGTGTTGGATGCACTGGCAGGGCAATTGGCGCTGCGAAAAAAATATGAAACCACCTACCAGCAGTGGATGAAGGCCAAACAACAAGCCGATGAACTGTTCAAACAAAAATCGGATGCACTTAAAGAGTATGATTACAACCTTTTCCTTTTTAACGAACTTGACGAGGCTGGGTTTAAAGACGGCGAGATAGAACAGCTTGACGCTGAGTTGAACATGCTTTCCCATGCCGAGCTGGTCAGCCAAGCTTTGTCAAAAGCGGAAGGAACCCTGGATGGAGACCAGCAGTCCATGGCACGGGAACTTAAATCATTGATGCAGACTTTGGATGGTGTTGCAAGATTTGCACCACAGGTACAGGCATTAACTGACCGGATCCGGTCCGTCCAAATTGAGATCAAGGATATTGCAGCAGAAGTATCCCATCTCAGCGGCTCTGTTCAGATGGATGAAAAAAGACAGCAGCTGGTACAGGAAAGGCTCAACAATGGAAACAAGCTTCTAAAAAAACATAATGCGCCGGACACTGCGGCATTGTTGGTTGTTCAACAGGAGCTGCAAGAGAAGATCAGTAAGGTGCTTGACATGGATGGCGAGATCAGTAAAGCTACAGAAGAAGCCTTAAGTTTGAATAAAGAAGCGGAGTCTCTTGCTGAAAAGCTATCTGCAGGAAGGAGGAAAGTGGTCCCCGGTTTGGAGAAAAAAATTACCGGATTGCTGCATCGGGTAGGAATGCCTAATGCAAAGCTTAAGGTACATATCAAACAAGTTAATAAAACGGCATCAGGAGCAGATGAGGTTGACTTTCTCTTTGATGCCAACAAGAGCGGCCGCTTTGAATCATTGCGGAAAGTGGCAAGCGGTGGTGAACTTTCCCGTTTGTTGTTGTGTGTGAAAACGCTCGTGGCAGGATCCTTGCATATGCCGGTATTGGTTTTTGATGAGATTGATACGGGGATCAGTGGTGAAGCAGCCAGGCAGGTAGGGATATTAATGAAAGAGATGGGTAAGGATCATCAGGTGATCTCCATTACCCATCAGCCCCAGATTGCGGCCAAGGCGGATCACCATTTCTTTGTCTATAAAAAAGAGGGCCCTGGTGGTATCAGGACGCAGATGCGTAAGTTGAACGATGATGAACGTGTAGAAGCCATTGCGAAAATGATGGCTGGTGAGAAACTATCCGCAGCTGCCCTGGAGAATGCACGCGAACTCATGCAATCCCATTGAGCAACCATTAATCAATCAGGGAGCATTGCATGAGCAAGTTTATTGATGTAATTTGACATCGCACCCGCGTGCGAAAGCAAGCACCTTTTGGAAACAACAACGCAACCATCCACAAAAAGAAGACGCAGAGCCCTATGGGCCGCTGTGATCGTCCCGATAGTTCTGCTGTCAGGGATACATTTTTTTGTGGTGTACAAGGCTAAGCAATTGCTGCCCACCATTGTTTCCCGGGTTTCTGACGGGAAATATACGATGACTTCCGCCAAGGTTCGTTTCCACTACTTTAGTCCTTACATCAAACTCATCGACGCTCATCTTTCGCCGGCAACACCAGGTATGGATGAAGCGTATGAGGTAAGAGTGGACTCGCTTTACCTCAGTATTGAATCGATCCTCCCCATTTTTCTGAATAAAGCCATTAATGTAAAAGAAATAAGGCTGGTCAATCCTTCCGTGGTGATTCGCAAGAATGTGACGGATACCCATGCCATTTCTGATGGCGAAATTCATAAGCGCGTAGGAGCCATGCAGCGAAACGCGATCATTGTAATGAATGAACTCAGCGTGAACAGCTGTAGGATTGTGAATGGCAGTTTCCGGTTCTATCCTTATCCAGGCAGCGAAAAGAATTATAACCTTGAACACATTAATCTGTCTATTGATGACCTGGTGATCCCTCCCTATGAAGGTGAACAAACCCAAAATATTGAAGGCCGGATCCGTTTGGAAATCCGGGAACCAAACCTCCGTATCGCAGACAGTGTGTTGATGGTGGGGATGGACAATTTTGTATGGGATAATCAGGAACGATATGTGAACATCGGAAAATTCCAGATCAGCCAGCACTTGAGGATTCAAAGGCCAGATAGTTTTATGATTGCATTGGATACCATCCGGATTCAACATGTGCACTGGCAGACCTGGCTGGATTCAGGAATTATCCGTGTGGATTCTCTGATCGCCAACAATGGCGATATGTATTTTGAGTCCAACAGCTTGAAATCAAAAAAAAAGGACCGGGATACCAGCAGAAATCTTCGGGAGTCGAAGGTTTGGGATGATATCGGAATGCTGGACGTAAATCATTTCTCGGCCAGGTATATCAGGGCAGCCATCGTGAATATGCATCCCGGAAGGGAGAGAAGTAATTCCGTGATTGGTGACAGCCTGGTGGTAGATGATTTATCCGTGAGGACTGATCGAAAAGATCCCTTACGCATTGGGAATCTTGGATTGGGGGTTCGGGAGTTTCTGGATCGTGGAAACAATATTAAGTTCCAATCTTCATTTTCGCGTATGCATCTCCGTGGGGATACCATGAGCTTCAACAATTACCTGGTACAGTCTACTGCCCGGAGCCGACTCGGAAAAGGAAGTTCATTGTTTATTCCAACCCTAACTATTGAGGGCCTTAGCATTGATGACTTGATGGATGAAAAGGCTATTGTACGGGAAGTGAGGATGGATCAGCCAGAACTCATTTTGCATACACAAATGGAAACGCAGGAAACCGGTGGTATCCGATTGTCTACGAGGGCGCTGGAAGAGATCAAGCCATATGTAGATGTAGAAAGGGTAGTGCTTAATAATGCAAGATTTATCATCCACAGTAAAACCAATAAAGGGGTATCCGTAGGTACGCAACAGGTCTCTGCGGTGATTTTGTCCCGTGCAGCCATGGGCGCAAAAAATATGGATGATTTTTTATCCAGTTTCAAAGACGTTTCACTCAATCGTTTTTTTTACATCACGCCCAGGATGCATATGGAGCTCTTTGATGGGGATATCGATTATATCCGGAGGGCGGTTTACTTTGGAAGGGCTACCGGTTCCATGGGCAATAAGCGGGTGATGGCAGATCTTTTTGGGGTGACACTTGTGGGCGGCGATGATCTTCATCCGTTTGACCAAAATGTACTTTGGCATTTCCGTAAGCTCTCTGTGGATTCAGGGAAAATGGTATTTAACCTGGATGGCCAAGGTTCTCGGGATATGTTACGTAAAGAAGAGATGTTGGGATTCATCGATTCTTTGGATCTGAGATCCTTGCAGGTGCAACTTGTCCGGAAGGAATTGAAAGCTGCAGTTTGGATTGATCATGCAAAAATGGAAGGACAACAGATCTATCCATCCCGGTATGCATGGGATCAGGCGGAGATGCAGTTACGGGATCTGTCCATTACCAATAGAACGATGGATATCAAAAGCCGGACAGCCTCTATAATATCGAAGGGAAATTCCGTTTTTCAAGACGCAAAGGTGGTGATTCGGAAAAGCAATCTGGATGTAAGCGTTGAAGCACCAGAGATCAGCCTGGAAACAAAGATCGGTGAGATCAACGCCAAGGATATTACAGTTGAGAAACTAGAGCTCACCCGTCCGGTGTTTAATGTTAATCTTCATCCCTCGGATACTTCTGAAGCAGATACCGATGACCAAGACCGAAGGATCAGGACGAAGCAGTTTGATCTACGAGATCCCAACTTTAATGTACAGTGGGAAGGAAACAACAAGCATGCACGGTTAACCACTGGCGGAGCGCTGATCCAGGGCACTAACCTTATCTGGGACAAAAAATCAGACAGCAGTCTATTGACCATGGATGCGTTTACTTCTGACCTGCGTTTTCTTTCCATTAAAGAAGCAGGTGACGAAGTCCTGAAAACAGAATTAATCAAATTGGATATGAGCAGTTTCCGGAAGTCGGGATTATTGCCCGCCACACTTGATCTGCAACAGTTTCATATTGGTAAAGTTGACCTGCATCGCAAGCTTCGTAGAGACACCATAGAGGCAAGTACAGACGGGGTGACACTGGGGCGTATTCCTGGATTGGTCCTGCAAAAAGATTCCCTGTTGCAGACTGCATTCAAGATCCCGCCAACCCGTGTGTTGCCGGGAAACTTTGTGCTGCGGTCTGCAACCAATAAATTCAGTATGCTGAATCTGGTGGTGAATACAGATGAAGAGTATTTAGCTTTTGATAGCCTTGAAGTGCAGAACAGGATTCCGCGCGACAGTTTTTTCGCACGGCAGAAATTTGAGAAGGACTATATCAGTTTCAGCACGGGCAAGGTAAGGGCCGATGCCTTGCGTCCGGTATTACACCAAAAGGATACGGCGATTTATGTGCGCAAGCTCACCATCGATCCTCTGTATTTTACCGTGGAGCGGGATAAGCGTGTTCCGGATGACACTATGAAGTACAGACCATTGATGACAAGGATGATGAACCGCTTGCCATTCCTTGTACAAGTGGATACCATTTCCCTGCATAGGTCCGTGGTGTGGCACAATGTGATTGATGAGAAAACAGAAAAAGAAGGAACAATATTCTTTACTAACGTCAACGGATACCTGAGTAATGTGAAAAACTATGATCTTGGATCTGCAGATAGTTTACGCATGAGTATACAGAGCCTGCTGATGGGTGCTGGTGATTTGCGGGTACAATTCAGGGAAGCCTATGGGGATTCTTTGCAGGGATTTTTGCTTGCGGCGAGAATGGGCAGTATGGAAATGAAACAGCTGAACAGGCTGATGTTGCCTTTATTCAATGTAAGGGCAGACAGGGGCAGGATTATGAATTTGTCTATGCGTGTAAAAGGGACAGATGACCTTGCCTTTGGAAACATGGTGATCAATTACAACAAGCTGAAAGTTTCCCTACTGAATGAAGTGAATGAAAAACGAACCCTGATGTCCTGGCTCGCAAATGTATTCCTGAGGGGTAAAAACAGTAAGACGGGAATTGTGTACACAGAACGGCTGAAGGAGAAATCAATTTTCAACTTCTGGGCGAGGATCTCCGTTAATGGATTGCTGACCAACCTCGGGGTCCGCAAAAATGGAAAGCAGGTGAAGCGATTCTATCGTGGATTAGAGAAACACCAGTTGCCGCCGGATCTATTCTAGATCAATATTCGTCTTCGTTGAAAAAGAAATCTTCCTGGCTTGGATAATCAGGCCAAATATCTTCGATGCCTTCATAGATCTCACCTTCGTCTTCGAGCTCCTGGAGGTTTTCAACCACTTCAATAGGAGCGCCGCTGCGGATGGCGTAATCAATCAGCTCGTCTTTCGTTGCGGGCCACGGTGCGTCTTCCAGATAGGATGCTAATTCTAGGGTCCAAAACATCTCGTAACTCTTTAGATTTTGGCAAAAGTAATTTTTGTATGGAAACTACCAAATCCGTTTATTCCACCGGTTTTAAAGGTTTATTCACGGGATTTGCTGCATTTTTGCCCCAAATTGATTTCTGCATGCTCATAGCAAGGAATATTGTCAAGGCTTACGGAGACCTTCAGGTGCTAAAAGGGGTTGGCCTGGAGATCGGAGAAGGAGAGGTGGTGAGTATTGTGGGATCTTCCGGAGCGGGCAAAAGTACCTTACTGCATATCCTTGGAACCCTTGATACGCCTGATGCTGGTGAGATTATCTTTGATGGGAAGCCATTGCATACCATGCGGGGAAGTACCCTCGCGAAGTTCAGAAATGACCATATTGGCTTTGTATTTCAGTTTCATCATTTACTGCCGGAATTTACCGCGGTAGAAAATGTGTGTATCCCTGGTTGGATCGCCGGTCGGCGGAAAAAAGACGTAGAAACACGCGCCCTCGAGTTACTCACAATGTTAGGATTGAAAGACAGAACGGAAAATAAACCCGGAATGCTGTCTGGAGGCGAGCAGCAAAGGGTGGCAGTGGCCAGGGCATTGATCAACAACCCACGTATCGTTTTCGCAGATGAACCCACCGGCAACCTGGATTCAGCGAACGCCAGGTATCTGCATCGTTTGTTTATGCGCCTTCGGGATGAATTCAAACAAACCTTTCTGATTGTCACCCACAATGAAGAACTCGCGGGGATGAGTGACAGGATTTTGCATATGAAAGATGGGAGGATGCTTGAATCCTAGGATTTCAATCTTGGTTTCCACGGAATTTCTGGAATGCTCAGCTGATGACCGGCATAGCGCGCAAGCACAAAAAGATAATCACTGAGTCTGTTCAGGTATTGCAACACCAGAGGATCCACTTCCAGGCTTTCCAGTTCAAGGCGCACACATGCGCGTTCTGCCCTTCGGCAAATACATCTGGCAACATGGATATGCGAAACAGAAGGATGTCCGCCAGGGATAATGAAATGCTTCATCGGCTCCAACACATCGTTCATACGGTCTATCTCGTTTTCCAGCACTTCAATGTCTGCCGCATACAAGTCTGGGAGGCGCATCTTTGGCTCCTTAACAGGATCGCATGCCAACGATGAGCCGATGGTAAACAGCCGGTCCTGGACGTCTGAGAGGATCCGGAGACTATGTTCATCCTGTGTAAGATCCCTGATCAGGCCGAGGTACGAGTTGAGTTCATCAACCGTGCCATATGCTTCAATGCGATGGTGCGATTTAGGCACTTTGGTTCCACCAATAAGTGAAGTGGTGCCTTTATCGCCCGTTTTTGTATAAATCTTCATGGCCATAGGGATGACTTTGCATGAAAGTAAGGCTTGAACGGGGGGTTTTGTTCAAAGCCAATAAAAAATTAGCCGGCGATCGCGTTCTGCCTGACTTTGTCAGTCTCGATCACACCGTCACGCAAACGAATCACACGGTGAGCGTAGTTGGAGATATCTTCTTCATGGGTTACCAGCACAACAGTGTTGCCATCAGTATGGATCTTGCTAAAGATATTCATGATCTCGTATGAAGTTTTGGTATCCAGGTTACCCGTTGGTTCATCAGCAAGGATGATGGCCGGATTGTTCACTAGGGCGCGGGCAATGGCTACACGCTGGCACTGGCCACCAGAAAGTTCATTGGGTTTGTGGTGGTGACGGGATTCCAGATCTACTTTTTTGATCACCTCCATCGCCATTTCGGTACGCAGCTTTTTGGAAATACCGGAGTACACCAGGGGCAGCGCCACGTTTTCAAGAGCCGTGAGCCTCGGCAACAGGTTGAACTGTTGGAACACGAAGCCGATCTCTTTGTTCCTGATCTCGGCCAGTTCATTGTCTGGCATCTTGCTCACATCATGTCCGTTAAGAATATAAGTGCCCGAAGTAGGGGAGTCAAGGCAACCAAGAATATTCATCAGCGTGCTTTTTCCAGAGCCGGAAGGCCCCATCAACGCCACATATTCATTTCGCTGGATCTGCAGGGAAATGCTTTTCAGCACCTGAAGTTCCTGCTTGCCCATAAAATAGCTCTTCCTGATTTCTTCCAACCTGATGACTGCACTCATACGCCTGTCTTATTTTCTGATGACTTTTGGTACTGTAAAAAACGACTGATGTTTTTCAGGAGCGTTTGACAGGGCTTCTTCAGCCGTTACCGCACCCTGAACCACATCCTCGCGAAGTATATTCTTTTCTACACTCATGTGTAAAACAGGTTCCAGACCAGTGGTATCTAACTCATTGAGTTTGTCCACAAAGTGAATCATCTTCTGGAGGTCTGTCTGAATCTCCATTTTCTCCTCTTCAGAGAAATGCAGGCGGCTTAACCTGGCCAGTTTTTCTATGGTCTCCCTGTTCACTTCCATGAAGTTCAAAAGTAAAGCAAATGCCCCGTATTGGGTAGATTTAATGGTAAGTGGCATAACGCGATGCTAAAAGGCGTTCAAACACTGAGTTACTGTGTTCTTGTGTTGTTGAGTTGTTGACTTATTGAGCCGTTATTGCCTGTATATTTGCCGCCTATGACCAATGCAATTGTAATGAGCGGTATCCGCCCAACAGGATTCCTGCATTTGGGGAATTATTTCGGCGCTGTGCGAAACTATGTGCGGATGCAGGATCAGTTCACCTGTTATTTTATGGTGGCCGATTTACACTCCCTCACCACCCATCCTGATACCAAAGAACTCAAGGGGCATGTGGCCCGCGTTCTCGCTGAAAATATTGCCTGCGGACTGGATCCTGAGAAAGTTGCGCTTTATTGCCAGAGCCATGTGCGCGAGACCACCGAGCTTTATCTCTACCTGAACATGCTGGCCTATACCGGGGAACTGGAGAAAACAACCACATTTAAGGATAAAGTGAGGCTTCAGCCAGAAAATATAAATGCCGGTTTGCTGACCTACCCAGTGCTGCAAACAGCAGATATTATTCTTCACCGCGCTACCCTGGTACCTGTTGGAAAAGACCAGGAACAACATCTTGAAATGGCCCGGAATTTTGTGAAACGTTTCAATCACCGTTATGGCGAGGTTTTTCCCGAACCTCAGGCTTTTAATTTCGGCGAGGAACTCGTGAAAGTGCCCAGCCTCGATGGATCCGGTAAAATGAGCAAAAGCGAAAACCAGAATGCCACCATTTATCTTTCTGATGAAGATGACCTGATCCGTAAGAAACTGATGAAGGCAAAGACCGATGCAGGCCCCACTGCACCCGAAACACCCAAGCCGGATTATATTGAGAATCTGTTCCAACTGATGCGACTTGTATCTGCCGAAGACGTAGTGAAGAAGTTCGATGAAGACTATGACCAGTGCAGGATCCGTTATGGGGATATGAAGAAGCAGCTGGGCGAGGATATGGTGAAGTTCATCACGCCCATTCGGGAAAAAGCGGAATCCATTCGGACCAATCCTGTATACCTTAAAGAAGTAATGGAGAAAGGTGCTGAGAAGGCTCGCAAAAGCGCAGAAGAAACGATGCAAATTGTGCGCGAAGCGATGGGCCTCAAATATTACTAAATACTTTATCTTTAAAATCTTGCCAGCCCAATGCTGGCCATTTTTATGGCGAAGGCAAAAAAACCAAAACATATCGCGGTAGCCGGAAACATCGGCGCCGGTAAGACCACCCTTACTGAATTATTGAGCAAACACTATCGTTGGATCCCGCAGTTTGAAGATGTGGATCACAATCCTTACCTGTTTGATTTTTACGAAGACATGCCAAGGTGGAGCTTCAACCTGCAGATCTTCTTCCTGAACAGCAGGCTGAACCAGTTGTTGGAGATCAACCGCGGAACTGAAACCGTTGTGCAAGACAGAACCATCTATGAAGATGCCAACATCTTCGCGCCCAACCTTCACGAAATGGGATTGATGAGTAAACGTGATTTTGAAAACTACTACCAGTTCTTCCAAACGCTGAAGCAAATGATCCAGCCGCCGGACCTATTGATCTATCTGCAGGCATCGGTACCTACACTTGTTGGACAGATCCAGAAGCGTGGCCGGGATTATGAAGAGAATATCCGCCTGGATTATCTCAAGCGTCTCAATGAATATTATAATAAGTGGATCGATGGATATAAGGAAGGTCCGCTGCTGGTGATCAATGTAGACAAAAACAAATTTGCCGAGAACGATGAGCATCTAGGAGAGATCATTCAGAAGATTGATTCACAGTTGTACGGACTGTTCTAATTAGTCAATTCGGCAATTCGGTAATGCGGTAATGTTGGAAGCGCGGCCGTGCGTTGCCGGCCTGCGCAGAAACACCCGGAGTAACTGCCGGCGCGCCGCAACGCATGGCGCGCCTTCCTACATTGCCGTATTACCGCATTACCAAATTGTCTAATTGCCAAACGCCCTCTCGCGAGGGCTTTGGCTGGCAAACAATCGAAAAGGGTCCGCTAAATTTTTGGTGCTGCAGCGCGGATATCGTCAGTGACGCCGCTTGCATATTTTTCGAAATTCTTGTTGAACAAGTTGGCGAGCATCGCTGCCTGGGTATCGTACGCAGCAGGGTTGGTCCATGTGTTCCTTGGATTGAGCAATGCCGAGGGCACGCCTTCGCAAGATTGGGGAACCATCAGGTTGAAAACGGGCATCGGACTATACTCCACTTCATTGAGCTTTCCTTCCAGAGCAGCAGTGATCATCGCTCTGGTATAAGACAGTTTCATTCGGTTGCCCACGCCATATGCACCACCCGTCCACCCTGTGTTAATCAGCCACACATGTACATCATGCTTCTTCATTTTATCACCAAGTAATTGCGCATATTTACCTGGATGCAACGGCATGAAAGGCGCACCAAAGCATGCACTGAAAGTGGCCTTGGGTTCGGTAACACCGGTTTCTGTTCCGGCAACCTTCGCTGTATATCCGCTGATGAATTGGTACATCGCCTGTGCTGCACTCAGTCTTGAGATCGGCGGCAGTACACCATATGCATCACAGGTCAGGAAGAAAATATGCTTGGGATGCCCACCAACCGAAGGTACAATGGCATTTGAAATGTAATGTAGGGGGTAAGATACCCTTGTGTTTTCTGTTATACTTCCGTTGGTAAAATCGATGGTCTGGGTGCCATCGAGATAAACGGTATTCTCCACCAGCGCACCCGGACGAATAGCCTTGAAGATCTCAGGTTCTTTTTCTTCCGTGAGATCGATGCACTTGGCATAACATCCTCCTTCAAAATTAAAAATGCCCTGGTCCGTCCAGCCATGTTCATCATCCCCGATCAATTTGCGGGAAGGATCTGCACTTAATGTTGTTTTACCCGTTCCACTCAGACCAAAGAATAATGCAGTGTTGCCAGCATCATCCATGTTGGCTGAGCAGTGCATGCTTAGAATATTTTTTTCGATGGGCAGGATGTAATTGAGAATAGTGAAAATCCCTTTCTTCATTTCACCTGTATAGCCCGTTCCGGCAATCAGGATCATTTTGTGCTTAAAGCTTATCACGGCAGCGTTCTCAGATCTTGTGCCACAAACTTCCGGATCCAGCTTCAGGCCAGGCGCTGAAAAAATATGCCAGTCGGGATTAAAGTTTTCCAGTTCATCCACGCTCGGTCTGATGAACATATTATAAGCAAACAAATTATTGGCGGGCTTTTCATTGACCACACGGACGCCGATGCGGTGTTGAACATCTGCACAAGCGAAACAGTCCCGGATCCACAGATCCTTTCTTTCACCCAGATAGGCCATCACCTGATCAAAAATGATGTCGAAGTATTTCTCTGCGATAGGAATGTTGAAATCATTCCAATGAATAGTGTTGGCCGTGAGGGTATCTTTAACAATGAATTTGTCCTTTGGAGACCGGCCTGTGAACTTGCCCGTGTGGATGACCAGCGCGCCATTATCTGCCAGCGTAGCCTGATCAAGCCTAAGGGCGGCACCTGCCAATTCTTCTCGCGAAGCCTGGTAGTGGATGTTGCCGGAATGTTTCAGTCCAATTTGAAAAAGCCTGTGTTTAGGTAACAGATTCAGCGTAGATGGAATCGCCATATGGGTCAAAGGTTCGTTGAGCTGCAAAGCTAATTCTTTAATTTTTATTTAAAAATCGGCGCCATCCGGCTATATTATTGAATATTTTACGCTAATAGGATTTAGTTTTTAAAAAAATCTTAAATAAACTAACAGATGTTAGTGTTTGCTCAATCCGGTGGGCCTGATGTTGAACAAACACTAAATATTAGGGTGAGGGTTTAGGGTGAGGGGATAGAAGGGCTAAGGTAAACCCTCACCCTAAACCCTCACCCTAATATCATATCTTGCAATCATGAAATACCTCCCCCTGGATCCTGCGATTTTTACGGACAATCGCAGGCGTTTCGTAAAACAGATGGAAAAGAATGCCATAGCCATATTTAACAGCAACGACGAACTACCCCTGAATGGAGACGCGCTATACAAATTCAAACAAAATGCAGATCTCTACTGGCTCACCGGCATTGAGCAGGAAGACAGCATGCTGATCTTTTTTCCGGATAACCCGGATAAGAAATTCCGCGAAGTGCTGGTTCTCGTGCGCCCCAATGAGTTAAAAGAAAAATGGGATGGTCATCGCCTCCGCCGGGATGAAGCAACAGCTATTTCTGGCATTGAGACCATCGTATGGTTAGATGCCATTGAAGCACCCCTGCAAACATGGATCCACCTGGCAGAAACCATTTATCTTAATACCAACGAGAACGACAGGAAGGCAAACCTGGTGCCGGTGCGGGATTATCGTTTCGCACAGCAGATGCGGGATCGTTATCCCTTACACAATTATAAACGTGCCGCAAGGCTGATGAAAGATCTTCGTGGCATCAAATCCGCGAAAGAAGTAGAGGTGCTTAAGATAGCCATCGATATCACAGATAAAACTTTCCGTCGCTTGCTGGGATTCATTCGTCCCGGCGTCTTTGAATATGAGATCGAAGCAGAGATTTACCATGAGTTCCTTCGTAACAGGTCTACCGGACCTGCTTATGGCTCTATCATTGCCAGTGGCGACAGGGCCCGGACGCTTCATTATGTCTCAAACAACCAGGAGTGTAAAGACGGGGAGCTGATCCTGATGGATTTCGGTGCAGAGTATGGCGGGTATTGTGCAGACCTTACGCGCACCGTTCCGGTGAATGGTAAATTCTCCAAGCGCCAGAAAGAAGTGTATGATGGCTGCCTGCATTTGCATAAATATGCAGCGTCTATCCTGAAACCCGGCATTTCCATTGTGGACTATACCGAGAAGGTGGGCGATGAGGCAACGAAAGTATTTTTGAAGATCGGCCTGATCAGTAAGGCCGATGTGAAAAACGAAGACAAGGAAAATCGTGCGTATCGGAAATATTTGTACCACGGCATATCCCATCACCTGGGTGTTGATGTGCATGATCTCGGCACACGTACCGCTCCCATACAAGCCGGCATGGTGTTCACCATCGAACCTGGCATCTACATCGAAGAAGAAAAAATGGGTGTGCGCATTGAGAACAATTTCTGGGTCACCAAAAATGGTAACATCGATCTGATGAAAAATATTCCGATCACCACGGAAGAGATTGAATCATTGATGAAAACCAAAACAAAGAAATAGTTCGCAGGTCGCACAGGTCGCTGATTACAAAACTTATTCATGAAGCAAATACCAAACTTATTTACGTTATCCAACCTTATCCTGGGTTGTATTGCCATCATTTTCATTCTGCAGCCGGGAGAATCGATCATGAACTATAACGGCCAGGAGTGGAAGGTTTATCTTCCGGAGAAAGTACAGTGGGGTGCCATATGCATTTTCCTGGCTGCGGTGGTTGATTTTTTCGATGGCTTTGTGGCGCGTCTGCTGAAGGCCGATTCTGAAATGGGTAAACAACTGGACTCACTTGCGGATGTAGTGAGCTTTGGCGTGGCACCTGGACTGATTATGTATCAGTTGCTACGTATCACTTATGCCTATGAGCCGCAGGGTTTGCAGACCGAGTTGGTGTATCTGCTCCCAGCCTTGTTGATTCCTGCTGCCGCTGCTTACAGACTGGCGAGATTTAATATCGATACGGAACAGAGCTATGGATTCAAGGGCATTCCAGCTCCTGCGGGCGGTTTGTTCATTGCTTCCCTTCCCATGGTGTTATTCTATAATTATTTTGATGCGCAGGTTTGGCTGCTGAGCAAATGGGTGCTATATGTAGTCATCTTACTGGTAAGTTGGCTGATGGTTTCCAGGCTTCCCATGATGAGCATCAAATTCAAGAATTATGACCTTAAACAGAACTGGGAAAAGTTTGCGATCATCGCCGTTGGTCTTGTGACGGCACTGTTGTTCAAATGGATGGCCGTACCCGTCGTCTTCATAGTGTATATTCTGTTATCTTTGCTCACTCAAAAAAAGAACGCATGAGCTATACTGTTCATATCAATGTGATGCCGTTGAAGGAGTTGCTGGATCCACAAGGCAAGGCAGTGGTTGGTGGCCTGACCAATCTTGGACTGGGCGCGGTGGAAGATGTGCGTATTGGCAAGCACATTACCCTGCAGGTGAACGCTGCTTCAGCGGATGAGGCTCGTAACGTTGCAGATGAAGCGGCGAAAAAGCTTTTGTCCAACGCCGTAATGGAATACTACGAGATCAGTGTAGACTAATTATGCTGTACCTTGTTCCCACACCCATCGGCAATCTTGGTGATATGACCTACCGTGCGGTTGAGGTGTTGAAACAGGCTGACCTCATCCTCGCAGAAGATACGCGCACCTCATCGGTACTGCTGAATCATTACCAGATCCAGAAGCCGCTTAGCCCTTATCATCAGCATAATGAACATAAGATTGTAGATCACATCGTGCATCAATTACAAGGTGGCAAAACCATTGCCTTGTTGACAGATGCAGGCACACCCGGCATCTCTGACCCTGCGTTTTTATTGGTACGTGCAGCTGTGCAAGAGGGGATCCGAGTGGAATGCCTTCCCGGCGCCACCGCTTTTGTTCCCGCGCTGGTGAATTCAGGATTGCCGATCAACCGCTTTTGTTTTGAAGGCTTTCCACCTCTTAAGAAAGGCCGCCAGACCTGGTTCAAAACCCTTGCGGAAGAAGAACGAACCATCGTATTTTACGAATCACCGATGCGCCTCGTCAAGACTCTTGCAGAATGCATCACCTGGTTTGGTGAAAACCGCAGGTGTAGTGTAAGTAGGGAGCTGACCAAGAAATTTGAAGAGAATGCACGCGGAACCCTGCGAGAAGTGCATGATCATTTTGAAGCCAAAAGCGTGAAAGGGGAAATCGTAGTAGTGGTACAGGGAAAAGAGGATTAACGTTTTGTGTCCATAACCTCATTTTACATTTGCATTATAAACATCGATACATGAAGAAAGGCTTGCTGATTTGTTTACTGGTTTCTATGGTGCTGTCTGTACAAGCGCAGGACCGCTGGCAACAGAAGATCAAATACAAGATGGACGTGGTGATGAACGTCAATACCAATAACCTAAAAGGGAAACAGGTGATTGAATACACCAACAATTCATCCGATACTTTGAAGTGGGTGTATTTTCATCTCTATTGGAACGCCTTCCAACCAAATTCTATGATGGATGTTCGCAACCGTGAGCTTGGCAGGCGCGTGGTGAATGGCCGGACGGACTGGGAGGCGCGTGTAGCTGATCGTATTGCAAAATTGAGGCCTGAGGAGTATGGTTATCAGAAAGTAGGCCTGGTGCGCATGAACGGCCGCCCTCAGAAATTGGAGCAGCATGAAACTGTTCTAAAAGTATTGCTCGATAAGCCCATCCTTCCTAAAAATAAAGTGGTCTTTGATACAGAGTTTGAAGCACAGGTGCCCATTCAGATCCGCCGCAGTGGAAGAGACAATGCAGAAGGGGTTCGATTCAGCATGTCACAGTGGTATCCCAAGATAAGCGAATACGATCATGAAGGCTGGCACCCCACTCCCTACATCGCCAGGGAATTCTATGGCGTGTCATGGATATGAGGCTGAGGGTTCAAAGGTCAACCGTCCTGCTGGCGAAATGCTTACCTGGAAATTTGTAGCACCCAATGTGCATGATTTTGTGTGGGCCGCAGATCCCCAGTATAAACACATTAGTAAGAAAGTGCGCGATGGCCTCGTCTTGCATGCATTCTATAAAATATCTGCCGAACACCTTACCAAACAGTATGAAGCATTGTCGGCCCCCGCAAAGAGTCGTTATGGCAACAAGGCGGAGAACTTCATTACGGCCTATCAAAAAGAGTGGGATAGTGTTCTGGTTCTTGCATCCAAAGCCATTCCTTATATGGACAAGACTTTCGGCTACTATCCTTATAAGCAGTATTCATTTATACAGGGCGGTGATGGGGGCATGGAATACCCAATGGCAACCCTGCTGAAAGGTGCGGGCGAAGATGTGGTCATTCACGAGTGGATGCACAGCTGGTACCAAATGATGATGGGTACCAATGAATCCCTGTATCCCTGGATGGACGAAGGATTCACTACTTTCGCGGAAGACCGGGTTAAGGCCTTTGTTCATCAGTCAACCGGATTTATACACGCAGGCTCCTATGGAGGATACTTTGCGTTGGTGAAAAGCGGGGTGGAAGAACCGTTAAGCACGCATGCAGATCATTTTGATAGCCGCTTTGGTTATTCCACCAGCTCATACAGCAAGGGCGCTGTATTCCTGGAACAACTGGGATATATTATTGGAGCCGATAACCGGGATAAACTCTTACTGGAATACTACCGCAAGTATCGGTTTAAACACCCGGAACTGAATGACTTTATTCGGTTAGCCGAAGGCGTTAGTGGTATCCAGCTGGATTGGTACCCTCAGTTTTTTGTGAACAGTACCAAGACCATTGACTATGGAATTGACAGTCTGTGGCAGGAGAATGGAAAAATTAAGATTCGTTTACGCAATGCCGGTAAGGTACCGATGCCTATTGACCTGATGCTCACCTTCAAAGATGGAACGAAGCATCTTGCTTATATACCGCAATATTTGATGTTTGGATCCAAGCCGGTAGAAGACGCTACCGTGCCGCGTTCTTTGCACGAAGCCTGGCGCTGGACGCATCCCAACTATGTGCTTGAAGTGGAAGGTAAATTGAACGAGTTAAAACTTATTGAGATAGATCCTACGCGCCGCATGGCTGATGTGGACCGAAGCAATAATAAGCTTGAATTAATGTGGTAATGCCTTAATGCCTAGTGCCTCTATGCCTCGCGAAGCGTCAATGCCTCGCGTAGCGTCATCTTCCGTAAAACTTATTCACCGCCTCCACACGGTTATTCACGTGGAGTTTTTCGTAGATATGGTACACGTGCTTGCGTACCGTTTCCTGCGCGATATTGAGTTGTGCGGCAATTTCCTTGTAGAGAAGGCCCTTAGCGAGATGCTCAAGGATCTCGGCTTCGCGGGCAGACAGTTTATCAATGTGCGTGTTTGCACTGGCAGGCATTTTCTGGAAAGCGTTTACCACCTTACGGGCAATCTGACTACTCATCGGCGCACCGCCTTCATACAACTCATGAATAGCATCCAGCAATTTTGACGGGGATGTCTTTTTCAGGATATACCCGTTAGCTCCAGCAGCCAGGGCTTCAAAAATTTTCTCGTCCTCCTCATATACCGTACACATCATGAACAAAATATCCGGATAGTTACCCTTAATGCGCTTCACGCACTCAATCCCATCCATTTTCCCCAGGTTAATATCCATGAGTACCACATTGGGATGTAAGGTGGGGATTCCAAAAACAGCATCCTCTCCAGAGGTAAAAGATCCAAGCAAGTCAAACCCTTCGGCCATCATGACGATTTCCTCAAGGGCATGCAGGATATCTTTGTTATCCTCTACAATACAAACAGATATATTACTCATTGTGTCAAATGTACCAAATATGATGCCCTGTCCTATACCACTTTAGTGGTAATTAATTTATGCTAATAGCTATTAGCTAATAGCTATTAGCCTTCCTCAACTCGGGACATACAGCAGATACTTCTCCCTATACCATTCTTCAGGGAAGATATCGTGGATATCCCATTGGTAAGGGCGCAGGCGGCTTTCCGAGATCTCAGCGGCCAGGTCGCCACCCTTCAGGAAGACCATACCGTTTTTATAGGCTTCGAGTTTGCGGTCTGCACGGATCAGGGGCTTGCCCCATTTCCAAAGGTCCTTTAGCGGGGCAACCGCGCGGGAAACGATGAAGTCGAATTTCTTGTCTTTGATGTCTTCAACCCTGGTATGTCTTGTGGTTACATTGGTGAGGCCGATGCCTTCAGCCACGGCATCCACCACCTTGAGTTTCTTTGCGATGGAATCCGCCAACGTAAACTGAACATTGGGGAACATAATGGCCAGTGGAATACCCGGAAATCCACCACCGGTCCCTATATCAAGGATCTCCATTTGGCCTCCCAGTGAGAAATCAAATATAGCTGCAATAGCCAGTGAATGGAGTACATGTTTTTCATACAGGGCATCGATATCCTTTCTCGAGATCACATTGATCTTTGCATTCCATTCTTCATACAAAGGCCCCAGTTGGCGCAGTTGGGTTTCCTGTTCCGGTGTGAACTCCGAAAAATATTGTTGGATCAGGGATATTTCGTACGGTTCACGCATTATTTCCAAACCGGTTTGGGCTTTCTAAGCAATGCAGGAAAGAAAATGATGTATTGGAAGATCTGAAAAATATCAAAGAATAAAAATAATGGGAATAAATCCCGCTCATTCAATTTTGCCATGCTGCGGTAAAAGATCACTGCCTGCGTGATAAGGCGCAACAATAGTAAACCCAGTGCGATGGGCCAAACCGGCCATTTGCCAAAAATCAAGGCAAGCACAAACAAGGGCCAGAACAGAAACTGCGTAGCAGAATACAATCCCAACAGGAATCGATGAGAACCCTTATAAAATTTTGCGGTTGAATAGTGCCTTGTCTTTTGTTTGTACCACCTTCCGAAACTGGTTTGTGGTTTAGACAAAGTATATGCCTCTTCATCAATCACCACCGCTGCATTGTCTTTGGTAGCAGCCATGTTGATGAACAAGTCATCATCACCACCGGGAACATGGTTGTGTGAAGAGAAGCCTTTGTGCCGATAAAACAATTCTTTCTTGTACGCAAGATTCCTGCCCACACCCATGTACGGATTTCCCGCTAGCGCATAAGAGAGATACTGCAATGCACCATGAAAAGTATCAAAGCGAATGATCTTATTCAGCAGGCTTTTCGTTTTGTGATAAGCACCATAGGAAAGCACAATTTCGATGCCATCCCTGAATGGTTGCTGCATTTTGTAGATCCAGTGTTCAGAAGCAGGAATACAGTCTGCATCCGTCAGGAGCACTACTTCATAACGGGCTGATTTTATGCCCATCGACAAAGGAAATTTCTTTCCTGGAATAAGGATGGCCTCCTGTTTCAGTTCAACCACGTTGAGGTGGCGGAATTGTTTATGGAGTCCTTCAAGAAGATAACGTGTTTCATCCTGGGAGTTATCGTTTACCAACACTACTTCATGGGTGGAGTGATAATCTTGTACCAGAACGCCGGGAAGATTATCTGCAAGGTTGGCGGCTTCATCACGTGCACAGATTACCACACTAACGGGGTGTTCCTGCGTCTGGTTCCATTCCTGTGGAATGTGATAGGCCACACGCTTGAAATAGTGTAGGTAGTAAAATAATTGAATTAGGGTTACCAGGGCAAAGGCACCCAGTATAATCCATTCCCAAGGTATCAACATGAGCGCGAAATTAAGGAAATCACCCCGCTAACAAGGGGTTATGGTATATTTGCAGGCTTAAATTATCCACTTGCGTTTATCTTATTCCTTAACAGCGGCTACCGGAAAGGCCCGTGCCGGTGAGATCATCACTGACCATGGTGCAATTGAAACGCCCATCTTCATGCCCGTAGGTACAGTGGGCAGTGTAAAAGCAGTGACGCAGCAGCAGTTGAAACAGGAAGTTGACGCAAAGATCATTCTGGGGAACACCTACCATCTTTACCTCAGGCCAGGTACTGCTGTGCTTGAGGCCGCGGGAGGGCTGCATAAATTTATGGGTTGGGATCGCCCTATCCTTACAGACAGTGGCGGCTACCAGGTTTTTTCCCTGGCCTCCAGCCGGAAGATCACAGAAGAAGGCGTAGTGTTCCAAAGTCATATCGATGGCTCCCGTCATCTTTTCACACCGGAATCGGTCATGGATATCCAGCGTAGCATTGGTGCCGATATCATCATGGCTTTCGATGAATGCCCGCCATATCCTAGTGAATACAAATACGTGAAGGACTCCATGTACCTTACCCACCGATGGTTGAAGCGATGCGCCCAACGCCTCTCAGAAACCGAATGTGCGTACGGATACTCCCAGAATTTATTTCCAATTGTGCAGGGAGGAACATTTGCTGATCTTCGTAAAGAATCCTGCGAGTTTATTAGTTCAATGGATGCTGCGGGCAACGCGATTGGCGGATTGAGTGTAGGGGAGCCCACTGAGATGATCTATGAATACTGCGCGCTCAGTTGTGAGTATCTTCCTGCAGACCGGCCCCGTTACCTGATGGGAGTTGGTACACCCTGGGACCTTCTGGAGTGTATTGGATTGGGCATCGATATGTTTGATTGTGTAATGCCCACCCGTAACGGAAGGAATGCGATGTTGTTTACTTCCGAAGGCATCATCAATATCGATAATAAAAAATGGGAGTACGATTTTTCTCCGATTGATGGAGCCGTTCCCAATGACGTCAGCCAGGGCTATTCAAAAGCATATGTGCGTCACCTGATCAAGGCAAAAGAGATCCTCGGCTTAACCATTGCTTCTGTTCATAACCTCGCGTTTTATCTCTGGTTGGTGCGGCAGGCGAGGGAGAAAATCATTGATGGCAGTTTTTATGGATGGAAGGAAGAGATGGTGGTTAGGTTGAAGCAGCGTTTGTGAGGCAGTTTTCTAGGTGAAGGGAGAAGATAAAGGGAGAAGTGTGAAGATCAGCTTCGTACTTCTTCCTTTATCTTCTCCCTTCACTTAGAACCTGGGTTACTTTTTTTGTGCAAATATAAATGGCAACAGTTCGGGTTCTACAAACGCATTTCTCCAGCTATCATGCCCTACACCAGGATACTCCGTGTATTTCACTTTTGCCTTTGCTTTTTCAAGTTCGCCTACCATTAACCGTGAGTTAGATACGGGCACCACCATATCAGCGCTGCCATGGAATACCCAGATGGGTAGCTTTTTACGGTATCGCGTAACCGCTTTTGGATCACCTGCCCCGCAGATAGGGAATGCCGCAGCAAAAAGGTCGGGCCGGCGAGCGAGTGCATCAAAAGTACCCATACCACCCATTGATAGGCCACCGATATAAATGCGATTTTTATCTACGTTCCCACTGTTAGCGAGTTCGTCTATGAATTTTAATACCATCCGCATAGGAGGAGTAGGAACCGTGTCTGAGTTCACAGAGAAGGTTAGACTGTCTTTCAACTGGCGCTGGACCCTCGCCCAATAGCTGTTGGTTGGGCACTGGGGCATCACAACGATGGCCGGATATTTTGCCCTGATAAGGGAATCCAGGAAAAGACTAGCACCCCAGAACAATTGCTTTTCATTGTCTGATCCCCTTTCCCCGGCTCCATGGAGAAAAACGAGTAGAGGATATTTTTTCCCTTTTTGGAAGTTGGCGGGCGTCAGGATCCTGCAGGGCAAGGTATCTGTGCCGTCCACATATAGTTGTTTCTCAAAAAGGCTCAGGTCTTGCGCCCCTGCTGTGAAAACAAGGAAGAAGACGAAGGTTAAAGTCAAAAGATGTTTCATAACGCTGGGGTTAGATGCTAATTTAATGTGAAAATGTGATAGTGCAGCTGTCGCTTCGCGAGACATTGGGCATTGGGCATTAGGCACTGCCGGCAGTTACTCCGAGTGTTAATGCCCAATGCCCAATGCCCAATGCCTCGCGAAGCGTCAATGTCACACCGCCACATTATCTTTGTAGCTCTAAAACAATAGCCTGAAGAAGCTTGACTGGTACATACTGTTTAAATTCCTGACCACTTTTTTCTTTTCCCTGATCCTTTTCACGATCATCTCAACGGTCATCGACATGAGTGAGAAGACCGATGATTTTGCCAAGCACAACCTGGAATATAAAACCGTGTTCCGCGACTACTATGCGGGATTTATTCCCTTTATTCTGGCCATGCTTTTCCCCTTGTTCGTGTTTATAGCGGTGATTTTTTTCACCTCTAAAATGGCTAACCGTTCTGAGTTTATTGCCATTCTCGCCAGCGGGGTAAGCTTACGCAGAATCCTGAGGCCTTATTGGGTTGGCGGTGTATTTCTTGCAATCATGCTCTTTCTTGCCAACTACTACATCCTTCCCCGTGCCAATGAGAAGCGGACAAAGTTTGAAGCAAAATATACGCAAACCACCAAAATGGAGTACATCAGTAAGAGCATCTATATGCGGGTGGATTCCTTTAGTTATTGCGGGATCAGGTATTATGATACCACTGCTAAGGGAGGCGGTACCTTTTTCATGGAGACGATTAGAAACCATAAAGTTGTTTACAACCTCAGGGCTGATAACATCAACTGGGATACTGCAAAGAAAGTGTGGAAACTCACCGGTGTCATTGAAAGAACAGTTGGGGACCTCAAAGAAGACGTGAAGTTTCACCAGGAAATATACAAGAATTTCAATTTCACACCCATTGACCTGCAGCGGGATGAGTATGTAAAAGACCGCCTCACCACGCCCGAGTTGAATCGAATGATTGCTGCTGAAAAACTCCGTGGCTCTGAAACCGTCAGGGAACTCACAATGGAGAGGGCTAAGCGCCTTGCTACACCCATTTCTGTGATCATTCTAACACTCATCGGTGCCATCATGGCCTGCCGCAAGATCAGGGGGGGCAGTGGCGCACACCTTGCACTAGGTTTTATCCTCTGCGCATTCTTTATCCTAACGGACAGGTTCTCAACCATTTTCTCTACGAAGGGTAATTTGAACCCATACATCGCCGCATGGTTGCCCAATGTTTTGTTCGGTTTTGTCACCCTCTGGTTGTATAAAAAAGCCCCGAAATAACGCAACTTTACAGTTCGTTTATGGTTACTTGGGGTACAATGTTTACCTTCACTGGTAACCACATACAGCAACTTACAACATGTAACCTGCATTATATATGGAAGAGTTAAAAGAACGATTCAAAGCCAAATCAGAAGCCGTAGCAACCGAGATCAAGGACATTATTAAGGAACATGGTAACAGGAAAATTGGTGAAGTAAATCTCTCCCAAATTTATCAGGGTATGCGGGGAATGACAGGCCTCGTGACCGAGACCTCCCTCCTGGATGCCAATGAGGGTATCCGTTTCCGTGGATATTCCATTCCGGAACTTCAACAGAAACTCCCCAAAGCGAAAGATGGCAGCGAGCCCTTGCCCGAAGGTTTGTTCTACCTGATGCTCATTGGTGAGCTACCAACGGAAGACGATGTGCAACGAGTGACATCAATATTGCAACGCCGTTCTCATGTGCCTAATCATGTATTTGATACCATCGAGGCGCTACCACTCAACGCTCACCCTATGACGCAATTTGTAGTAGCTATCATGGCGCTACAAACAGAAAGCAGCTTCCAGAAAAAGTATGCTGCTGGCATGTCTAAAAAAGATTATTGGTCGGCCGCTTTTGATGACTCGATGGACCTGCTCGCCAGACTCCCACGCATCGCAGCATATATCTATCGTCGGAAATATAAAAATGGCGATCATATCCAGCCGAATGGATTACTGGATTGGGCCGGCAACTTTGCCCACATGATGGGCTTTGAAGACGAGAGCTTCAAGGAGTTGATGCGTTTATATATGACCATCCACGCAGACCATGAAGGCGGTAACGTTTCTGCACATACTACCCATCTGGTAGGATCTGCATTGAGTGATCCTTACTTAAGTTTTGCAGCCGGAATGAATGGATTGGCCGGGCCATTACATGGTCTC
>REAQ01000306.1 GCA_004294195.1 Sphingobacteriales bacterium
AAACGCCGATTTCAGCCTGGCACCCGCCCATCGCAGCAGATATGGTGGCTCCTTTCTTAAAAATGCTGCCTATTTCAGACGCTGTGGCCAGAAACTGGATGATCTTGTCTTCCCGGTTGGCGTCCATGAACGTGATAAAATACTGCAAAACAGCGGGAATCACACCTGCCGCACCGTTTGTTGGCGCCGTCACCACCCGGCCAAAAGAAGCGTTTTCTTCATTCACCGCCAGCGCAAAACAACTGACCCAGTCCAGAATATAACGAAAGTCCTGTCCGCCTTCTCGCATGACCTGAACCCAGGAATCGTAATCATGATATGTCCTGTTCCCTATTAGTTTGCGATTCAATTCAGCAGCCCTCCGTTTCACCTGCAACCCGCCGGGAAGTATCCCCTCTCGGTGGCATCCACGGTAGATGCAGGCCTTCATCACTTCCCAGATCCTCAGCAAACCGGCCCTGGTTTCCGCCTCCGGCCGCCATGCGCTTTCATTTTCCATCACCACTTCATGAATCGACATGCCCGTTTTCATGCACCAGTGCAGGAGATTTGCCGATGTATCGATGGGGAATGGAAGAACAACTTCAGACTGTTTCAGGCTACTTCCGCCCTCTTTCACAACAAAGCCCCCGCCAATGGAATAGTAGGTTTCCGCAACCGCATCGCCATTGTGCAGGTTCACCAAAAATGTGACTGCATTGGGGTGGAAAGGCAAGCTTTCATTCATGAGGAATTCGATATCCTCATCCGGGTTGAACGGCACTTCATGCTTACCAGCAAACAAGAGGAAACCCATCGATCTAATGTCATGGATCCGATGATCCAGTTGATCTGGTTCAAAATGTACGGGATCCTCCCCACACAGACCCAGTTGTACGGCGATATCCGTGCCATGGCCCTTACCTGTTTTGGCAAGTGAGCCATATAGTAAAATACGAACTGCAGCCACCTGAAATAGCCATCCCCGATCCTCCATCCCCTTGCAGAACTGCTGGGCAGCACGCCAGGGTCCCAGTGTATGGGAAGATGATGGACCGATCCCCACTTTGAACATGTCAAAAACGGAAATGGCTTCGTGTGGCAAGCGAAAAGATTTAGAAGTTCAATAGCTCGATATCGAAGATCAGGATAGAATTAGCGGGAATGATTACAACGCCGTTTTGAACAATATCCCGGGAGCCATATCCTAATGTAGGAGGTATATACAAAGTGGCTTTCCCCCCTTTCTTCATTTTTGGAATAATAATTTGCCAACCTACAATCAGTTGTTCAAGCGGGAAAGAAATAGATGAACTTCCTGAATCATCAAACACATTGCCATTTGTAAAGGTCCCTTTGTACTTTACAACAACTGTGTTACAGACAGTTGGAGATGCAGCCCCTGTTCCTTCCTGGGTATTTACATAAAAAACACCACTAGGATCCTGGATCGCCGTAATGCTTTTTGAAGTCAGATAGTCCTTTACAGCCTGGATCTCATTGGCAGGTGCCACAATTGCAGGCGGTGATAATTTGCATTCATCGTCTTTTTTGCAGGAGCTCAACAGGGCCAGGATCAATACGGATAAGCCTAAGATTTTCTTCATGTTCTCGGTTTCAAGTGGGCAAAGATAACGAATTGAAGGCAGAGGGTAGAGGTTGGAAGGCAGATGTTATGGCGTTTGGTTTTTTTTAACGATGAGCTCCTTGTAACGCTGGTCCAGTTCTTCCCACCTGAACTTTTTGTACAAAACGGAAACGAAGGCAGTTATGAGCAAAACTGCAAAAACCAATACCAGCGGATTAAACTGGCTCATCCCTACTGCATCGGCCCGTTTGTACCAGAATCTGCCCACGATATAGTTAACGGCAATGGGTAGGGAAAACAGCAATCCGTAAGGGATTCCGGCAAGGATCTGGTAACTCAGCCTGGATTGCTTTTCCCGGTTCGTTTCCCAGTAAACGATAAACTTCTGCTCTTCCTGCGTTAACATATTATAATACAAAGTTCTGCAACATAATAAACCCGGCAAAAAAACGTTTTAAACAGGTCAAAGCGATGATCCAATAGCCTAAAAACAGAAACCAAGGTGAAAATCTCTGAAATCCTCCTCAGCTTTCTCCAGAAGAACAAACGCTTGTCTCTGCCTGGACTCGGCACATTTACGCTGACGGATGTTGCCTATGCTATTCCGGACAAAGCACAACAGGCCGCGTTTCCACAGGGATCGGTCTCTTTTGTACACAGTGCTTCTACACCGGAAGATCCCGCTCTGATCGCAGAGATCTCTGCTATCACCGGTAAGATCAAACCCCTCGCCTCTTCAGATCTGGAAGCCTTGGTGATCCAGGGCCAACAATTGATCAATATCAGCAAACCCTTTATGATAGAAGGCCTGGGCTCCATCCAGCGCACCAATAAAGGGGAGATCGAGTTTATCCAGTTGGTTGAGATAGACCCTAAAGACACTCAGTCCAAGCACCCAGAAGACCAGGGTGAGGCCATTAAGTTCAGCGAAAACTACCTGAAGCCTTCCGGCAAAAGGACAGTGAAATCGAAAGGACTGACTATTGTGAGCCTCGCCGTTGTAGGCTTTTTACTGCTGGGATGGGTTGGCTATTTCGTTTACCAGCAATCCGCTTCGGGAGATAAGCAGCCCATCATTATGGGGAAAGAACCGATGGCAATCCAGGATACCACTACACAAAAGTCAGTTGTTTCAAACGACGAAGAACTAGTACAGCAACAGCAGCCAGTTGATTCAACACTATCTAACCCAGGCAATGAAACGCTTCAATCGAACAACCCAATAACTTCTGTATCTTCATCAACCAGCAGCGTCAATCCTGAGGATCCTTCAACCATACATACAGACAGCATAGCCAAACCTGTCGTTAAAAAGAAAGATCCTGTACGCAAGAAGACTGTAGTACCGAAGGTTGACTCAACTGCCACAAAGATTTCCATCCCTGTCAAAACAGCTGAATCAGAAATTTCCGCGCCCTTAGATTCTCTGAACCACCGTTAGTGGTTGGTACAAGAGGAAAATCTGAAAGATGAAGGTAAATCGCGTATTGTTCATCGGCCTTATTACTGTGGCCGCCATAGCGGATATTTACCTTGGACAACAACACTCCTCCGCCCGGTTGTTTTCCAAACCACTTCTTATGCCCATTATCATGGGCTATTACGTGATATCCACAAGCATTTCATCAGTCTTTTCCAGGCTTTTTCTGGCCGCGTTATTTTTTTCATGGCTGGGAGATGTTTTCCTGCTCTTTGAAAACATGAACGGCATTTACTTTATCCTTGGTCTTTCGGCCTTCCTCACAGCCCATGTGCTTTACATTATTTACTTTTCAAAAATTCAATCAGATACGATATCCTTTTTCAGGAAACGGCCCGTTATGTTCCTTGCCGTAGTTGCCTATGTTGTTGAATTATTGTACTTGCTTTGGCCTCAGTTGGGGCCGATGAAAATGCCGGTACTCATTTATGCCTTAGTGATCGGATCAATGCTGATCATGGCCCTGTGGCAGTACGGAAAACTTCCCTGTACTACTGCCCTGCTGTTCATCATCGGCGC
Source organism: Sphingobacteriales bacterium (assembly GCA_004294195.1). Classification (GTDB taxonomy): domain Bacteria; phylum Bacteroidota; class Bacteroidia; order Chitinophagales; family Chitinophagaceae; genus Pollutibacter. The sequence goes on from REAQ01000306.1 coordinate 3,567, forward strand.
GATGCTGTTTGTTCTTTCAGACTCAGCACTTGCATTGAACAGGTT
>REAQ01000307.1 GCA_004294195.1 Sphingobacteriales bacterium
ACGGATCTTGGAATAGTCTAGCACCTCATTGATCACATTCAGCAAAAGTTCACCAGAGGTTTTGATCGATTTAATATATTTCTGCTGGTCCGTATCCAGTTTGGTCTTTAATAACAGGTTCGTATAACCGAGAACGGAGTTCAACGGACTGCGGAGTTCATGAGTCATGGTGTCCATGAACTGATCTTTCACATGCTGCGCCTTCTGTTCATTGGTGATGGCCTCTTTGAGGTTTCTATTCAGCCGTGAAACCTGGAAGATCTTGTACACGGTGAATGCTGCAAACACAAGAAATATAAAAGAGGTCAGGTGCGGAATGGCATAGTCCAGCGAGATGATGTCTACCTTGTCTTGCTTCGCCTGCTGGCTGCGCTTGTCTACCTCTACCTGGATATCGCTTTCCAATTGTTTTGCACGTTGGTTGAGTTCTGTTTGCAGAGCAATGGTTTTATCCGAACCAATCATTTTCCAGGCCCGGGTTGGATTTTCCAGCCAGGCTGCGATGACGGCGTGTTCATGCTCCAGTTTTGATTGGATCGATTGCCGAAGGTTCACCAAATGATCCACCGGAGTGATATCATCTACCCGTTGGGTGAAGAGAATGGCATTTCTGTTTAGACTGTCTTCCAGGTTATTGATCAGGGGCAGTTGGCTCCGATCTCCTGCAATGATCATGGCCCGAACCGCCTGTTCATGTATATGCAGCTGATCTGTGATGTCCCGCACCTGGGCACCCAGATCCTGGTATTGGACGATCTGCTCGTGGTTGGTGGTATAGCGTTTGATGGCCCGGTTCACCTTCATTTCGAAATAGTAATTCACCCCGATGCCCAGCAGGAGCAGGACCAGGAAGAAGTAGTCACCGAAGATCGTTTTGAGGTTAAGCCTGAATTTATCCATCCTTCGCGTCAAAAATACAATGAAAATCAGCGGGATACGGTAATTTCTATAACGCAGGAACCCCGCCATTTATTGAGGGCCAATTTGCTTAATTTGCATGTCCCGTGATTCCGCAGGAGACCATACAACAGATCCAGAACCGCATCGATATCATCGAGATCGTGGGCGGCTTTGTAAAACTGAAGAAACGGGGTGCCAACTACCTGGGGCTTTGTCCGTTTCACAATGAGAAATCGCCCTCCTTCACCGTCTCCCCTTCCAAGGAGATCTACAAGTGTTTCGGCTGCGGCAAATCAGGCAATACCATCAGCTTCCTGATGGAGCATGAGAAATACTCCTACGTGGAGGCCCTGAAATGGCTGGCCACGAAATACAATATTGAAATCGAGGAGACCTTCGCGAATCCGGAACAGCGCTTACAGCAACAGACGGCGGAAAGCCTTTTTATTGTCAACAAGTTTGCGCAGGAGTTTTTTGCCAATATCCTGTTCAATGAGCAGGAAGGAATCACCGCCGGTCTCGGCTATCTGAAGGAGCGGGATTTCCGGGAGGAAACCATCCACAAGTTTCAGCTGGGCTATTGCCCAGAGAACGGTCAGGCTTTTAGCCAGGCTGCACAGAAACAACAATACAATCCGGAATTGCTGGTGAAGAGCGGGCTGGTGGTGAACCGGGATGAGCGACTGGTAGATAATTATCGCGGACGGGTCTTGTTTCCCATTCATAACCAAAGTGGGAAGGTGATTGGTTTCGGTGCTCGACTCATCCGGAAAAACGATCGGGCCCCCAAGTATATCAATACGCCGGAAAACGAGATCTATGTAAAGAGCAAATTGCTCTACGGCATGTATTTCGCGCGGCAGGCCATCGATAAACAAAATGAATGTCTTCTCGTAGAAGGATATACCGATGTGATCTCTTTACACCAGGCCGGGATTGAAAATGTAGTGGCTTCGGGCGGTACATCTTTGACGGTTGATCAACTAAGGTTGATCAGAAAGTATACGCACAACCTGACCATCATTTACGATGGTGATGCGGCCGGTGTAAAAGCTGCGATGCGCGGGTTGGACCTGGCGTTGGAAGAAGGCTTGAATGTGAATCTGGTATTGATTCCGGACAATGATGATCCGGACAGTTATGTGAAAAAGATCGGTGCCACTGCTTTTCAGGATTACATTACTAAAAATCGCAAAGACGTCATCCTGTTCCAACTGGAAGTGGCGTTGAAAGATGCCGGCACAGACTCCAGCAAGAAATCAGCGGTGGTGAACCAGATCGCTGAATCAATTGCACGGGTGAATAAGACAGAAGACTTCACGAGGCAGCAAGACTATATCAAGCGTAGTGCGCAGTTGATGAAGATCGATGAGGAAGGACTCACTGCACTGGTCAACAAACACATCCGCGAACGGATCCAGACTGAAGAAAAAAAACAACAGTATCAACAATCTCCTGTTGAAGAATACATTCCTGAAGATCCGGGTGCAGAGGACTTGAACGATCTGCTGTCGCCGGATGAAAAGCAGGAGCATGCCATGGTGCGTGCGTTGATGGAATTTGGCACCCGGCCCTGGGATGAAAGCATCACGGTGGCCGACCATGTTTTTACGGAGATCGAAGAAAATGGATTGACCGAGATGATTGACAATAAGCAACTCGTGCGCATGATTGATGTGTACAAAGAAATGTACCAGAAGGGCGAAGATCCCGGACCCAAAAGTTTCCTCTATCATCCGGACCAACAGCTGAACCAGATCGCCGTTTCTCTGATGGACAATTCCAATTTTGAGATCAGTCATCACTGGAAAACCAGTTTTGACCGCCATACACCCTCACGGGATGAACTGTATCGGGAAGAAGTGATGTCTTGCATGAACTACCTCAAGCTGCGCAAGATCAAGCGGCTCATTGCCGAGAATCAGCGGGATATGGAGCGGAGCACCAGCGCTGAAGAACAGCTCAACCTCATTGAAGTGCATCAGCACTTGAAGGAACTGGAGATTCAGTTGGCGAGAAATATTGGGACGGTGATTATCAAGTAGGCATTGGGGATTGGGTATTTGGCACTGGGAGGAATTAGCAATTGGGTATAAGTCAATGTGGGCGGCAAGCTTCTTTCATTTATATAAAACACCTCCTAGACAGTGAGACACATCGCAGTATTTATTCTCTTACTTGTTTTTACAGCTAGATCATTTAGTCAAGAGAAAAGTTTAAAAGCAATTGAAAAGGAACTTACCTTGGCATATAAGGAGTTGTTGGCTGATAGATTCGAAAAAGACTCTATTTTCTGGGAGAGGCTTAAATACGATAACAAGATATTCAAGGACAAGATTTACACCTACACTTCAAACTACCCTAGTACGTTGAGTTACAACTTTGATTCACTTAAAGCGATCAATGTACACGTTGTTACTTCATCTGACAGTCTTTTGCGAATTTACAGTTGGGATACATGGCTTGGCGGAACCATGCATTATTTTGTAAATATCTTTCAATTCAAGTCTGGTGGTAAAGTATTTGTGAAACTCGTTTACGACACTACTACACTTAATGAAGGTGTGTATGTGCCCTTTTACTCTCAAATCCATTCATTAAAAGGGAAGACTAAAACATATTATTTAGCAATTAGCAATGGAGTATATTCCTCTAAGGATTGCAGGCAATCAATCAGGGTTTTTACAATCGAGAATGA
>REAQ01000308.1 GCA_004294195.1 Sphingobacteriales bacterium
CTCATGTTCATAAAGGATTTTATCGATGACTTCCTGCGGACTACCCACCAATAAAGAACCCTGTGGCTGGGTGGAGTAATCAAACTGTTCCCTGGTAAGCCCGTTCCATCCCCGCTCTTTGCCGATCCTCGTCATCACCTCGGCATAGGTTGGAAAAAAATCATCGCGTGCCTGTTTGCCATCGGCAGCAATATATGTGTGGGAGTTGATCCCCAGCTGAAGCGAAGCCGCATCATGTCCCGCTTCTTTGTAAACGTCTCGGTACAATTTTGCAAAAGGCGCAAACCTCGCCGGCATGCCGCCAATAATCGCGATCATCATCGGAAATCCATACTCGGCTGCACGAACCACAGACTCTGGCGTGCCGCCCACCGCTACCCAAATGGGCAATTTCTCCTGGAAAGCCCGCGGATAAACACCTTTGTTCTGGATGGTCTGCGTATGCTTGCCCTGCCAGTTCACCAAAGCCTGCTCATTGATGCGTTGCAACATGTGCAGCTTCTCTGCATACAAGGCATCGTAGTCTGAAAGATCATAGCCAAACAAGGGAAATGATTCGATGAAAGAACCACGGCCCGCCATGATCTCGGCCCTTCCACCAGACAGGAGATCCACCGTCGCGAATTGCTGATAAACCCGCACAGGATCCTCGGAACTTAACACCGTCACTCCGCTGGAGAGCTTAATATTTTTTGTACGCTCCGCCGCTGCTGCCATCACCACCGCCGGTGCTGATATAGCATAGTCGGGCCGATGATGCTCCCCTATCGCAAACACATCCAGCCCCAACTGGTCAGCGAGGCTGATTTCCTCCATAAGATTGCGAAGCCGCTCATGCGGACCAATCTTCTCGCCCGTCACCGGATGTGTGCCAATATCCCCGAACGTACAAATCCCTATCTCCATAATTCAATGTTTAAACATCAATACACAAAGGTAGGATATTGCCCCCGGTAAAATTGTTAACGAAATTCACTCCTCCCGGAAGATCCGCTTACGCAGTCGCATCACCGGATATTGCAAGGCGTTGAGTTTCGGATTATCGTCGCCAAACAATACCGCCCAGTGTTTCATCGATTGCGTTTTATCAAAAATCACCTTCATTACAGCTACCACAGGAATGGAGAGAAACATACCACCAACACCTGCGAGGGATTGTCCAATGATCACCGCCATCACCGTTACCAACGCATTGATCCGCACCTTTGATCCCACGAGATTGGGCATAATGAGATTATTGTCTACGAACTGGATGACCGCCAGGATCACCAATATCTGCAGAGGTAGATAAGGTGATGAGGATCGCAAGAATATTGGCAATCAGCGCGCCGAGATATGGGATCATGTTCAACACTGCAAAGATGGCACCGATCAGGATGGCATATTTGATCCCGAACAAGGTAAGAACGATGGTCACCAACACAGCCAGGATCAGCATCTCGATCAACAGTCCCAGGAGATAGTTCTTAATGGTAGATTCGCCATCACGGATAGATTCTTCCACCAGATCGTGTTGTTCTGTTTTGCTCGCAAGAAATATGAATCGGACCAATAGATTCTTGTAGTAAAGGATCAGGAATACATAGATCGGTACGAGACCGAACCACACCAGGTAACTACCTATGGTTGTAGCCGTGCTTGCCAGCAATCCTCCCGCATTGTTGCCCGCTCCGTCCATCTGTTTTTTGAAAAATGCCTGCTGTGCCTTGAGGTTCATCCCCGTTTTGTCCTGGATCCATAAGCCTATCTCCTCAATATGCTTATCGATATTCGCTTTCAGCGCGTCTTTATTCTCCAGCATGCTTCCGAATTCAAGCGATAAAATAAACACGATGGCTCCGATGACGATCACGCCACAGAGGATCGATAAAACAATGGCGAGCACATCGGGCAGCCGGAAGCGCTTGAACAGCCGATAAACCGGCAGCAAAGAAATCGCAATCACAAATGAGAATCCAAGGGGGATGATAATGTCTCGCCCAAAGTAAATCAACAGACCGATCAGAAAAAGACCCAATAATTGAATCACGCGGTTTTGAACAGTAGCTGGTTGCATAAGCAGTAGTTGATGACTGAATTGCAGGTTTCGTGCCAATCCTTACAAGGTCTTAAAAATAGTGTTTTCCCTTTACCTTAGCTATTCATCAAGAATCCCTCCGAATGCGAACGATATTTCTGTTACTGGTGTCTAATTGCTTCATGACCTATGCCTGGTATGGCCATCTGAAAAAAGGCAGTAGCGAGATGCCCTTATTTAAACTTATCCTCCTAAGCTGGGGTATTGCCTTTTTTGAATACTGCTTCATGGTGCCCGCCAACAATAAATACGGATTGCAGGAAGGGTTTTCCGCATTTCAACTAAAAATGATCCAGGAAGTGATCTCCCTGATCGTGTTTTTTGTTTTCGCGCTGTACTTTCTTGGAGAAACCTTTAAGTGGAACTATGTGGTGTCTTTCCTCTGCATCGCAGCAGGTGTATTTTTCATGTTTTATAAACCATCCGCATAAAAAAGCATACACCCCATAAAGTATCATTGCTCACAGCCTGTTCGGTAGTGGTGGCCAATATGATTGGCACGGGTGTATTCACTTCTCTTGGCTTTCAATTGCAAACGGTACAAAACCTGTGGAGCATTTTGATTTTATGGCTGGGCGGCGGGATCATCGCACTATGTGGTGCCTTTGCTTATGCCGAGCTAGGCGCGCATTTCAAAGCCACAGGGGGTGATTATGTTTTCCTCTCTCGTGTGTTTCATCCTTTGGCGGGCTATCTTTCCGCATGGGCAGGACTCACCATCGGTTTCTCTGCACCCATCGCACTTGCTGCCATCGCCTTTATCAAATACATGGCTCCAGTGGTTGCGCTGGAACCATGGATCACAAAGCTGATAGCAGTTGTTATCATTGCCTTGATCACCTTGCTCCATAGTTTTACCCTCCGCCATAGCAGCAGGCTTCAAAACCTGAGCACCATCCTTAAAATTGGATTCCTGCTTACACTGATCATTGCTGGTAGTTTGTTTACCGCGCATGCACCCGCATCCATTATTACCAGTAATAGCTGGCAACAAGAGATCACCACCACCGGATTTGCGGTTTCGATGATCTTCGTGACGTATGCATACACAGGATGGAATTCCGCCGCCTACATCGCGGGAGAAATAAAAGATCCACAGAAGAATCTGCCAAAGGCGTTGATTTTTTCCACCCTGCTCACTATTGTATTGTATACCGCATTTCAATGGGTGTTGTTACGCCATGCGCCGATTGCAGCGATGCAGGGTAAGGAAGAAGTGAGCTATATTTCTTTCCAGCATCTTTGGGGCGATGATGGGGCAAAATGGGTAAGTTTTTTCATAGCGCTTCAACTCATTGCCACCATGAGCAGCTACCTCTGGGTTGGCCCGCGCGTTACCTGGGCGATGTCATCGGCACATCAACACTGGAAACCCCTGAGTAAACAAAACCGACATGGTATTCCCGTGCGCGCACTTTGGCTTCACGCTTTCATTAGTATCATTTTGACACTCTCCGGTTCCTTTGAACAGATCCTCGTATACGCTGGATTTGTGTTACAGCTTTTCTCAGCACTTACCGTCTCCACCAGCCTCTTTATCAAACCGGAACCCGGCGCATTCAAGACACCGCTTAAACCCTTACCACAAATCCTGTTTCTCCTGTTTAGTGCATGGGTGCTTATTTTCACAGCCATTGATAAACCGATGGAAAGCCTGATTGGAATCGGGATTGTACTAGCAGGAATTTTTATTAGTAAAGCTAATCGCTAATCGCTAATGGCTAATAGCTAGTGGCGACTCCCTGCCATGCAAACTACCAATTGTTTTCCCTACATATCCCCAACTCCAGCCCTCTCAGCTCCGCCAGGCCCCGCATTCTACCAATACAGGAATAGCCCGGATTGGTAGTCTTCGGCAGGTCATCCAACATCTGGTGTCCATGATCCGGCCTGAATGGAATAGGTGCGGAAACCGTCTGCTGAATGGTCAGCAGTTCTTTCATCACCGCATACATATCTACGTCGCCACCCAAATGATCCGCTTCAAAAAAATTACCCTCGGCGTCCTTGGTCACGTTGCGCAAATGAATAAAATGTATCCTCGATCCCAAGGCCCGCGCCATCTCCGGAAGATCATTGGCCGATGATGCGCCTAATGAACCCGTGCAAAAACAAGCACCATTGCTCTTCGCGGGCACCGCTTGCATCAATTGCAGATAATCTTCACGGTTCTTCATGATCCGTGGAATACCTAAAATATCATAGGGCGGATCATCCGGATGGATCGCCAGTTGAATCCCCACCTCATCCGCTACCGGCGTGATGGCCCTTAAAAAATCATAAAGGTTTTCACGCAGTGCACCATGCCCCATGCCCCTGTACATCCCAATCTTCTCCCGCATTTCAGCGAGACTGAGTTTTCGTTCACCAGGTATCCCAAACCGTACGATCCATGCAAGGTGCTCCCGCTCTTTCTCGGCAGACATCCTGAACTTTTCCTCCGCACGTTGAACTACCGGTAAGGGATAGTCGATTTCCGCACCGGGTCTTTGCAGCATATGGATATCGAACATCGCCATATCCACCCAATTAAAATACAATGCCTTGGAGCCATCCGCCATGGGATGATCCAGGCTGGTGCGCGTCCAGTCGTTCACCGGCATGTAATTATACGTCACGATCTTTATCCCCTCAGCCGCGAGGTTGCGCAGGGTCTGCTGGTACTTCTCGATCCATGTCTTGTATTGACCGGTTCGGGTTTTGATGTATTCGTGCA
>REAQ01000309.1 GCA_004294195.1 Sphingobacteriales bacterium
CTGGCAAAAACCGGTAGATACAACCATGGAGCACAAGACTACCAACACCACTCTTCGGAATGAAATTTTAACGCCCACCAATCAGGAAAGTTTTTTCTTCAGGTAACCCAGCGCCATGCCATAAGCTTCAGCCGTCAAAGTAGCATCATGCTTAGGATTTGAAGGATTCGCAAATCCATGCACACCGTTAAATATCTTGTATTCCAGACCTTTCCCGGCTTCTTTCATCTTCGCAGCAAAATCTTCAATCACCTCCTTGGAAATATATTGCTCTGTGGCAAACAAGCCGAGCACATCGGTATTCAGGGTTTTTAATTTCTCTACATCACGCACCGGCATACCATAATACATCACACAACCCACGGCCTGTGGCCCTTCCAGCAAAGCACTCTTTAAAGACCAACCACCGCCAAAACACCATCCCACGCTCGCAATCTTTGCTTTCTTACCCGCCATCGCAATCGCCGCCTTCACTATATTCTGCAACCTGTCTTCTTTCACACCTTGCATGAACTGTCCGGCTTCCTTAGGATCAGCAGTGGATTTACCATCATACATATCCAAGGCAAGCACGTTCACATCTTCACCCAAACCAGCATAAAATTTATCTGACTCCATTTTAATGTAATCATTCAGTCCCCACCACTCCTGATAAACAAACAACCATTTATCGGACTTCTTTTTTGCTTTCACCAAATAAGCATTGGCATCTGTGCCGTCCGCTGTTTTAATTTTCACCATCTCCCCTTGCGCTGCATAAACGATGGGCAAAGGCGATAAGTGCAATGCCTGAAATGCAGGATCATTCGCAAACGCAGCCATGTCATCCGGCGCAGCCAGATCTGTAGGATGGCAAAGAATGGCTTCCCTTGTACGGGTCTCCTGCACAGGTGCCAGCAACCGTCCGGTGACCACTAATAAAACCGTGAAGGCTGTAAAGAATAATTTATACATCATTATTATTTTTTTTCAATGTTTAAACACAAATTATATCAATCGGTTCAAAAACCAAGGATCACTGCCTGGTGGCTAGCGGCACTGGTACCAGCATCTTCGCCTCCCAAGCCTCCAACAGTTTTTTGAGCTCCTTTTGCTTACCCGTTTCCGTCAAAATGAGGTTGTTCTTCTCCGAAGGATCATCGTCAATCCTGAACAGAAAAGCTTCGGCTCCTTTTTCCAGATATTTCCAGCTCCCTTTCCTTATCGCTTTGTATTGCGCCCGTTGAAACAGCCTCCAGAAAAACACACGGTCTGATGGTAGTGCGGCTCCTTTCCAATGTGACCATAAACTGATTCCATCCAATGCCCATTTCCCTTTAGCACCTGCTATATCCAGAAAACTCGCCGTCAGGTCCAAATGACTCACTGCGTCATTCACCACCCGTGGCTTCACCACAGCCGGCCAGCATACCAACATCGGTACCCGGATCCCTCCTTCCCACAAGCTCATCTTTTTCTCCGTGAGTATACCCATATCAGAAAACCGCTCCCCTCCATTGTCGCTTGTAAATACAATGATGGTGTTGTTCATCATTCCGTTGGCCTGCAGGGTTTGGATGATCACACCCACTGCCGAATCCATCCTCCTGACCATCGATGCAAATTTTTCTGCCGACCCATTTTCCTTCCAGGCTGCGTCATCCAATGGATAGGCCGCATCTCCCGGTGCCTGCCAGGGCCAGTGCGGCGCAGTAAACTGAAGACTCAGGAAAAACGGTTTTTGATGCGGACGTTGAATGATCTCCACTGATCGCCAAAGCAGAAGATCGGTCATATATCCCTGATCCCTGCTCACCTCATATCCATCATAAAGATCCATACTCCCATCAGGAGCCTGATGGGTCTGGTAGTCATTGGCACCACCTTTGATCCCGTAAAAATGATCGAATCCCATCTTCATCGGATGATATTCGGGCGTAAAACCCAAGTGCCATTTCCCCACCAGATAGGTGTCATAACCTGCATCATTCAATCCTTTGGCCAGATTGGGGATCGATGGATCCAAACCCATCAAACTATCTTCATGATTCCAATCGAGTGGCTCCCGCAAACCCACCGGCGTCCTTGCAGGATACCGGCCCGTCATCAAGCCCGTTCTGCTGGGTGTACAGACCGGCGCTGATGCATAGGCCTGCGTATATTTAATGCTCCGCGCAGCTAATACATCGAGGTTTGGTGTGGGGATCGATGTGTTCCCGTAACATCCAATGTCTCCGTACCCAAGGTCATCAGCCACCATCAATATGATGTTGGGCCGCTGCTGTGCATGGGCCAGGCTGAAGATGATCATGTATATGAATAACACTGTGAAGCGCATACTACAAGATAGACAAGTTTCCCTTGGCTTGTGGATGCCTTATACGGCGGACTTTCTATATCCAACCTGTAACAAAATTCCAGCGATGGTTTCATTCATCAGCATCTTCAGGTCATCATCATGGAAGATCAAGGTAAATGCACGTTGCAAATATTTTAGTCCTGAAGGGAACCTAGTGTGGAACTTACTAACCAGTTCCCTTAGTTCATGATACTCCCCTAAATGGTAAACAGCAATGATCTCAAACACGGAATCAAAAATAGTACTCAGTCTGCCAATCTTTCTAGCATGAAAAAGCGCTGCGCGAAAATCCCTTTTTTTGATACTAGCCATTGTATGTGGAACATGTATCCACCAGGAGGGAACCGGTATTACTTCCAATAATTCTTTTACAAGCTTCGTACTTTTATCATACTCACCAATAAAGCAAAATCCCATTGCCATGGTCATATTGAAAAAAGCAGCATGTGGATTTACCCGGTGCATACGGTCTATGGCAAGCAAAGCCGCCGCACGATCTCCCTGCATCACCATCAACCACGCCTGTGCAAAAAGAGCATGCTGGTGATCAGGATCTATTTCCAATGCCCGGCTGGCATAAACCCTCGAATGCTCAATGGCTTCTTTATCCTGCAAATATCCATAAACGATACCGTCTGCATACATTGAAGCCAGTATTGCAAAACACCATGAACAGTCCCCATATGTCTTCACAAGCCACTCGATCCTCTGTAGCGCAGGATGGAAGGTTTCCTCGTTATTGTGAATTTGGTTTTTGTAATAGAGATGAAGCGCTTCTTCTGGTATACTTCCGTAGCCAGTCTCAATTCCGAGGTCTCCATGCCTGGAAAACAAAAGGCCTGAGTAACCGCAAATAGTTGATGCAACTCTAGAAGAAATCTTCTCCAATTCATAGTCAGGGAATGATCCATTTGCGCTGAAATGATAGGTATGAGACCAAATCAACATATCTGCAACGCTTTCATATAAACGTAATCCTATATAAATAGTACCTGCCTCAAAGGCTATACTACCATTGAAATAGTAGTTAATTTCCAGATCCTGTATCACTGATGGTTTAGACTGCCCGGCTTCCAGTAACGTAATTACCGGCAGATAGGGGATCACTTCAATCTCCTGGAAGTAAGCCATTATGGAAGACAACTTCATACCCAATTGGTCCGCAGAAAAGCCAAATTGCTCAGTTTGCTGAAGCTGATCAAAAGGGAAAAAACAGATTTTTTTTCGCCAATTTCTTG
>REAQ01000310.1 GCA_004294195.1 Sphingobacteriales bacterium
AAAATCCAGGATGATACGTGTGGCCGTGAGTTTCACCTATGCAAAGCTACCAAAGAAGCCCTAGATATTTATTCAGAGATATAATTCACTACAAAGATCAAGTGTATAGATTTTGAACGGGTGAATCACTAAAAGAATTTTGAGTATAAACCAACAAAACGTATGAAAAAGTTATTGCTTCTGGTGACCGTAATGCTGATGGTTTCAGCCACACAAGCCCAAAAATGGGCAGACCTCTCCGATGAACAAAAAATCTCACAGTTGCAGGATTTCAGAGCAGACAATCAAAAGTACCTTAAAGAGACCCTCAAGCTTTCAGACGACCAGGTGACCGATATTGACAATGTGAATATTGCATTTCTGGCAGCGCTTGACAGGATAGACAGGTATGGAAAAGATGATGTCACCAAAGAGAAGTGGGCCAAAGTAGCTGTAGCAGCCAGATCCTCCCAACTGGATGTGATCATGGGTGCGGATAAACGTAAGAAATTCCAGGATTACGTGTCTGCGAAACTTAAAAAAGCACAGGCCGCTCAGAAAGGGTGAGACCAAAAAAAACAGGTCCAATATTTCGCGCCAGGCAGATACGGCCCGGCGCTTTTGAATTTTTTTTGCATGTCTCTCTGTTCACGGCAGGGCAAATCTTCAGATTTTCTGCTGAACAGCTTCGATCATTCAGTTGAGGTTAAAAGAACCGAAATAGTAAGCCAAAACCATTCTTTATTGAACCAAACCAACCATGAAATATACATTTTTAGCACTAGGAACAGTTTTGTTTTTGCTTTCATCCTGCGGTGCCAGCAAAAAACTTGAACAGGCCAACACACAATTGAGCCAGTTGACAGAAACCAATGCGAAACAGGCACAGCAACTCACCGCCTATGAAGCAGACATCAAGCGACTGAAAGAGGAGAACATCTCGTATGGCAAAGAAGCTGAAGCGTGCCGAATCATGGAGCAGAACATCCGCGCCAAGAAACAGAAGCTGGACGAGGAACTTGCTGCAAGAGGCACATCATGGCAGCAAATAGAAGACAGAGCAGCAAAAGCTGTTACTGATCTTCGGAATGCGGGCTGTGATGTGACCTATCAAAACGGAAGATTTCATATCACCGTTCCTGAAGAGTTCACCTTCAAGTCGGGGTCAGCCACTGTGGCTCCCAAAGGAAGAGAAGCATTAAATGTGGTTGCCCAGATTATGTATGATAATCCAGGTGTGGTTACAACAGTAGTTGGCAATACAGATGATCAGGATATGAAAGGCGCTAAAGACAATTGGTCATTGTCAACTGAAAGGGCAGGTGCCGTTGTACGTGTGCTGAGTGATGTATATAATATCAATCCGAAGCGATTGGTGGCAGCGGGAAGGAGTAAGTTTAATCCCATAGCAAGCAACGATACACCGGAAGGAAGGGCAAGCAACAGGCGTATTGAGATCGTGATCAATCCAAGGTTTGATCGAATATTTGACCTGCTTGCTGAATAAGGAACATCGTCATCGAACCATTAAAAAAGTATGAAAATGAAACAATCAAAATACTTCGGATACCTCGGTGTATTGTTGGTATCGCTTTCTGTTTTGACCATGAATGCTTCTGCCCAAAATAAAAAAGGTGGCGCCCAGGCCAAGAAGCCAGCAGCACAATCTGCACAAACTGGCAGGACTTCCACCAAGCAATCTGCGTCTACGCAGCCTGCTAAGGACAGATCATCCAGCACCAACAGGACAACTAATACTAACAACGGTAACAATACCATCAACAACAACAATGTAAACGTAGACAGAAGCCGGGGTGACGTTAACATCAATGTTGACAACAGCAAGGATGTACATGTGAACAACGTACGCAATACTACGGTGCGCCCGAACAATTATCGCCCTTATACTCGTCCTCCATATGTGTATGGTGGCTATCATTATCGTTGCTATAATCCTTATTACTATCATCCCTATAAGCCCTTCTATTGGGGACCCGTTTGGCATCCATGGGGATTCTTTGTAGCCACACTCACGGCAACGGCAATCATCGTATCATTTGCAGATGCTGATCTTCCCCCGGCGCATTGGAATGGAGAATATTATGTAATGATTCCTGCGGCCCCATCTTATATGAATGCTTATGTAAGTGCTGGTCCGGCCTGGTTTGACGAAGGGATGCCTACAACAGATGACCCAAAGGTGTTAGCAGCTGAAGAGTATTATTACGATGAGGGTGTGTTTTACCTGAAAGGCAGCGGCGGATATACCGTGGTGGCTGCTCCGGTAGGTGGCATAGTGAAGACCATCCCATCCGGTTATGAGACCATCGTTTTAGATGATGCCGGCGGAGCGAAGAATTATTATTGGGGTGGAACATTCTATGAGAAAGTTTCTAAAGGATACAAGGTAGTGGCTCCCACTTCCGGTGCAGTCATAGAACATATGGCCGATGGCGGTGAGGAAGTGAAAATGGGCGATGTCACCTATGTGAAGCTTGGAGAAACCTACTATCAGCCTGTTCAGGTGAACGGCAAGGCGATGTATGAAGTGATGAATGTTGAAAAAGCGAAATAAGCGATAAGGCTCTGATTTTTCTCATTGAAAGTGTAGAAGCAGTCTCCGGAGTTCCGGAGACTTTTTTTTGTGTAAGATTCTAAATATCAAACAATCCTTGTATCCGTTTCCACCCTGTAAAGCTGAATTAGCCATTAATTTCACACCTTGCTGCATACACATGGGTAAACTTTTATTCTTCGGTCTTCTTTTAGTGACCTGCACGGTAAGGGCGCAATCAGTGGATTCATTGCTGAACAGCCTTAATGACACCGCTTCCATTAAGCGTGCTGATTTAGGTACCCAGGCCCCTATGGTCATGAATCTGAAATGGAACCAGATCCACACGTGGGAGATATTCAGCCGGGAACGGAGTTCAGGGGCGACCGATTTATGGCCTCAGGAACCTTGAACTTCAAGAATCCATGGCGATATATGTTCAGCGTCAACTTCAATGGACTGGACGCGCCGCAGGGGAAGAAATCCATCGACCTTATCGATTGGAACCTGGAGATCCCCATCGGCAAGTCCGCAGGCTGGATCACGGTGGGTAAGCAGAAAGAAGGTGTTGGGTTGGAATATGTTGCTCCCGGTACGCAGGGCTTGTTTATGGAGAGGGGCACCGGTGCGCCGATGTTCATTCGGCAAAGAAATATCGGTCTTCGCTACTCCAATAGTGTGCTTGGTCAACGAATGACATATACCATTGGTTTCTTTAATAATTATTGGGAGACGGGAAAATCATTTTCAGACAACGGCTCGCAGATCACGGCGAGGGTAACCGGACTTGCACGATATGTTTCAGACAGGGATCTGGTACATGTTGGGGTGGGTTTCAGACATACCGGCCCAACAGATGATAAACTCAGTTATAAAGCGAAGCCCGAGGTGAACACTGCGCCTTCGTTTATTAGTACCGGATCATTTGCGGCATCTTCTGCCAGTCTTTGGATGTTTGAAGGGATCTATGTGAAAGGGCCGGTGATGGTGGTGGGAGAGTATTTTACGGCTGGTGTCAATAGTGAAACAGCTGGCAATCCTTCCTTTTCCTATTGGCAACTAGGCGCAGGTTTCTTTGTTACGGGGGAAAACCGGAAATACAATAGGCTTAATGGAAATCCTGGCAAGGTCATTCCTAAAAGAAATTTCAAATTCAGGAAAGGGGCAGGTCCGGGTGCCATCGAGCTCGCCTCACGATTCACCCATACCGATGGAACCGATGCGGGCATTGAAGGTGGTGATTTTAAGCGACTAACTTTTGGGATAAATTGGTTCACCAACGCGCATTTCCGCTACACCATTAATTATGGCCTTGGTTGGTTGAATAAAGATGGTATTAAGGGTAATGTTAATATCTGGCAGTTCAGGGTGCAGTTTGAATTGTAGGACAAATGTTTGAGATACAAAAAACGCTTGTCTGTAGCGTTTTTTCTACATTTGGGTCAACACCCTGGGCATTATTGCATGGATAAACCTGAAGACCTTTTCTTTTTCCTGGTATTCTTTTCCGGAATGCTTGGGGGAATTGTAGCTTTTATACTTTGTTTTGTCAACCAGACAAACAGTTTTTCATCAAGATTACTTGCGGGATTCCTGATCACATTTTCCCTGTTTGCAGTGAATTTTTCGCTGATGACCACAAGCTTTTTCACCAGAGCACCTTCTTTGTGGCGGGTGGTGGGGTTTGCGTCATTTTGTTATGCTCCGCTGGCCTATCTGTATGTGAAATCTATTCTGCAGCAAAGCTATCGGTTCAGGAAATTGGATTTGTTGTTGTTTGTACCCGCCCTGCTTCATCCGATCTCTTTCATTCCATTTTTCCTCAAACCCACATCGGAAAAAATTGCATTTATTCAATTGGTAGCGCAAGAACCGTATAGAACCGCATTAGAGGAAGAGAGTTTCCTGCCCCCAGGTTCGCACTATTTCATTCGGTTGATCATGGGGATTCTTTTGCTGGTTTCACAGGTTGCCTTGTTGCGGAAATGGAAGAAAAAGCATGGTGAAACGATGCTCAAAGAACAGCAGAACAGGGATATGTTCCGATGGCTGGTCAGGTTTACCATCGTGATGGGCATTTACTGGCTGCTTATTGTTGCAGAAAGTATTTACCATGCAAGTCCTTCCGGCCAGTTGGTTAATACCCTCATTTTCACCATTTCAGGCACCATATTCTTTGTTTGTATTTACTTGATGATGCAGCCATCGATCCTGTATGGCATTAAAGGTTGGCGTCTACCGAAGTTGTCCGAGGAAGTGCCGATACAAATTCCTGAAGAGGATCAAGAGGAAAAGGAGAGCAGAAGGCATACGCTGAGTTTTGAACAAGGGCAGCATTACAAACTAC
Source organism: Sphingobacteriales bacterium (assembly GCA_004294195.1). GTDB lineage: Bacteria > Bacteroidota > Bacteroidia > Chitinophagales > Chitinophagaceae > Pollutibacter. The sequence continues at coordinate 4,881 of REAQ01000310.1, forward strand.
TATTGGAAACACATTTACATACAAAGGAGCCTTTCCGAAAAGCCGGATATAGCCTCACGGATCTGTCTCACGAATTACATATCCCACCCCATCAACTGTCTGCCTTCATCAACCAGGAATATGCCAAAAACTTCAGTGAACTTATCAACGGATACCGGATCGATTATCTGATCCGGCGAAGCAAGGAGTCCGATGATTTTAATCAATTCACCCTTGAAGCCATCAGTAAGGACGCCGGTTTCAATTCTCGAGCTACTTTCATTTTGGCTGCCAAAAAGCACACTGGCAAGACTCCTTCTGAACTTTTCAGGAGCAAATTGGTTAAGGAATGATAAGTCAAAAATTGATCAACTCACACTTGAATTATTATTCTCAGATATTCACCTTCGCACTTCTCTCTTTGCCTTCTCCCTATTAATGAAGTTCCGTCAGCAACCTCCGGAAACTCCGGTCTTCTATCTGCTCCACGGCTTGTTCCCGCAATAAGTCCGTAGGGCGAAACGCAAATCCCTTTCCTGCACTCTGCATCATACAGAAGTCATCCATACTGTCGCCCACTGCAATGCAGTTTTCCGGCGCCACATTGTATTTTTTACATGCAGCCTGCATCGCATGGGTTTTGCAATATCCATGTGCACACAATGGATCTGCAGATGCGAAAAAGTAAGATGGTAATTGCACTTCTCCAGTAGCACGTCCTTCTACATACTCCAGTTTGTGCGCCATACTAAAGTCGGCCTTCAGTTGTTGTTTTACATAGTTGGTGATCAACAGGTAGCTATTGCTGATGATACCCACAATAAATTCTTCTTGTTTATACGCGTCAACTATTTCGCGGATGTCTTGAACCATGGGGATGCTTTCTGCAACTTCCAACAGTTCATCCATCGATCTCCCTTTTAGTAGTCTTCCGATGCGCTTGGTAAGGATGATGGGATCTTTTTCTTTCTGCCGCAGTTCCATGAGCTGATCCTTGAAGCCAAACAGATCTGCACATCTGTCGATGAATCTTCCTTCCAGTATCGTATTGTCCATATCGAAAACGATCATGCGCCGATGCTGTGCCAGTCAGTTCCAGGAATGGCACAGCGACGCTGGCAGCGATGAAGGTGCAGTAAAGCAAGCGGTTCAAGATCATGTCGACCTCCCCTATGTTACGTCTGTGGTCTTATACTGCGGCGCGTGTTCGCTCCCCTAACTCGAATTTTTTATCATAAGTTAGGTCTGATTCATGGATTCTGTTAATAATACGTTCCATTAGCGTTTTTAGTTGCGATTTTGGGCAGTTCATTTGGGGTGGAAAAACCGGTTATGAATCTTTTTTTCCCGACAGCTTATTGGCAGAAAAGCCTGACTCCCGCATCCTGTTAACCTCATTCAAAGTATTCGACCGCGAACAAGTGGGTACTTTTTCTGAT